>JBEBWN010000162.1:0-8409 GCA_040392235.1 Taibaiella helva
TACATAGCAAAAACCTTTTTTATTCGGAATCGCTGCTAATGATCCCTTCATTTGGCTGGCCGAACTAAAAATGTAAATTTGCAGCTCATTCACACGAACAGCATGAATTATTCTAAAGGCTTATATAGAAGCATTATTCTGGGCGGTATCGCCTCGGCAGCACTTATGATGTCCTGCAACAATACGCCGAAAGACAGTAAAACGGCAACGTCCCCCGGCGAAACCAGCACCGCAGCTGCTGCTACACCAGCCAGTGGTAAAATAGCCTATGTTAACCTCGACACATTGGAGGCTAACTACAAATACTTCAGAGATAAGAAAGCCGATTTTGAAAAGAAAACGGCTTCTATGGAGGCTGAAATAGAAAAATTGGCAGCAAGCCTGCAAAGCGAATATGCAGCCTTCCAGAAAAAGGCACAGGAAGGTACTTTAACCCAGGCAGAGGGAGAAGCCGGGCAAAAAAAACTGGGACAAATGCAGCAAAACATGGAAAGCAGAAGGCAGAGCCTGGCTAACCAGTTAATGAAAGAGCAGGAAACGTTCAACAAAGACCTGCAAAAACGATTGGATGATTACCTGGCCGTTTATAATAAAGATAAAGGCTATGATTTTATCCTTTCCTATGTAAAAGGTGGCAATATTTTATATGCCAACGCAAGCCTTGACATCACAGCTGATGTTATTAAAGGTATGAACGAAGAAGATTCGAAAAAAGGAACGGGCGGCAATTAAACCGGTACGTATATGTTCCGCCAATGGGCCTATACTCCGTAGCAATAAGCTTGCATCGTTCATTGTATTATTCCGCTATATTGTATAGTAAAAAGGGCAACCCGGTCTCCCGGGTTGCCCTTTTTACTATCATTTTTCTGCGATTAAATCAGAACGGCTCTACCTCTTCCCATACAACACCCGTTTCCCCGCATCCAGGCAATTTATCCCCCAGATACACATAACTTTTTCACTTTGCCTGTTCACTTTTAACGGAATCTACCCTGATTAATGTTTAAAATGGCGCATGCCGGTCATTACCAGCACCATGTCATTAGCCTGGCAAAAAGCAACAGTATCTTTATCCCGGATTGAGCCGCCTGGTTGTATCACGGCTTCGATACCTGCCTCTTTGGCCATACGCACACAATCGTCGAAAGGAAAAAAAGCATCTGAAGCCAATACAGCTCCCTGCAAATTAAATCCAAAACTCCTGGCCTTTTCCAGGGCATGACGCAAGGCATCAACCCGGCTGGTTTGTCCGCAACCTTTACCCAATAGCTGTTTATCCTTTACTATTGCAATAGCATTAGATTTCAGGTGTTTACAAATGGTATTGGCAAACTCCAGGTCACTGCGTTGCTGATCGTCCGAAGGTTTCGCGCCCTCTTCTTTCCATTCTGAATAATTGCCCTGATCAGGCGCTTGCGTCAATATACCATTCAATACATTTCTGAAAATGGTTTTCACCTTAAGCGCCTGTTTCTGACGCAGTAAGATGCGGTTTTTCTTGGTTTGCAGGATCGCCAGGGCATCTTCGTCAAATCCGGGCGCCAGTAATATTTCAAAAAACAGTTCGTTTATTTTTTCCGCAGTGGCGCGGTCTACTGTTACATTGGTTACCAGCACACCGCCGAAAGCGCTTTCCGGGTCCCCGGCCAGGGCTTTATCCCAAGCATCGGTTGCGGCAGGCATTTGTGCTACACCGCATACATTCGTATGCTTGATGATCGCAAAGACAGGATCGGCATCTGCGTTAAACTCTGCAATAAGTTGTGCCGCAGCATCCACATCGGCCAGATTATTATAAGACAGTTCTTTGCCATGCAATTGGTCGAAGCTTTCGCTCAGGTCGCCATAGAAAGCTCCCGGCTGATGAGGATTTTCGCCATAGCGTAAAGGCTGTTTATGCTGCAAAGCAGGAATAACTGTTCCGTTAAAATAATTACTGATGGCGATATCATAATTCATTACCACATAAAAAGCTTTAGCGGCAAAGTTTCTGCGTTGTTCCAGCGTAGTTGTACCCTCTTGCGTTTTCAGAATTTCGGTAAGAGCGGCATAATCTTCTTTGGCGGCAATCACCGTAAGATCCTTGTGATTTTTAGCGGCAGCGCGGATCATGGAAGGTCCGCCAATGTCGATTTTTTCGATAATTAGCGACTCTTCCGAAGTATTCTTTAAGGTTTCCTCAAAAGGATACAGATCAACAATTACCAGGTCAATTTCGGGAATATGATAAGTCTCCATTTCTTCCCTATCCTGGGCTAAATCCCGTCTGCCCAGAATACCCCCGAATATAGAAGGATGTAAAGTTTTGACACGGCCACCCAGTATGGAAGGATAAGTCGTAACCTGCTCTACCGGTACACAGGAAACACCCAGATCCTCTATAAACTTTTGCGTGCCGCCGGTAGAATAAATGGTAGCGCCGATACGCTCCAGTTCCTTTACCACCGGTTCCAGACCATCTTTATAAAATACGGAAATAAGTGCTGACTTAATTTGCTTTTGAGACATCAGTTTCGAAAATTATATATTAAAATGAGGCGCAAAGTTCCGAAATGTATATAATATATACAATACTTATTCTCCCCCCTACCCGGGATCTTTCGCAGCCGCATAGCGGAAAAGAAGTCTCTTCGCCCTGCCGGTATGCACCTGAGGAAATATTTTTTCGCGCAGAACGTTCTTTATCAAGTCTGCCTATTCTCCTTTACTTTTGCAACTGTTTTACATTTAGCGCCCTGGAGGCGCCTTATACGAACAGCGGAGGAGACAAACGATAAAGGCAGTAAATATATTTTGAAATTCAAAATTTACTATTTGAACACCCAACCGGAGTACTGTGGGGGCATATCTCTGCCCTATACAGGTGGCGGTATAGGGGACAACCGGCTTTATGTTGTCTTTACCATTATTTTTGGTGATATGAAGATGCACTTTACTAAATCCTAAGCATGCGTGGTAAAATAATAAATGACCCGGTCTATGGCTTTATCCGTTTTCCCGAAGAGGGTATAATGCAGATTATAGAGCATCGTTGGTTTCAACGGCTGCGAAATATTAAGCAAATGGGCCTGGCGTCGCTGGTTTATCCGGGCGCAGTGCATACGCGGTTTCATCATTCTCTGGGCGCTACCCACCTGATGGGAACGGCCTTAAATGAACTCCGGGCCAAAGGCATCGACATCAGCAACAGCGAATATATTGCCGCACGACAGGCTATACTATTGCATGATATCGGGCATGGCCCCTTTTCGCATGGATTGGAGAACAGTATTGTTCACCATATTACCCACGAAGAGATCTCCCGGCTTATTATGAATCGTTTGAACGAACAGTTCGACGGCAACCTGAGCGAAGCCATATCCATTTTCGACCACCGGCATAACAAGGCCTTTCTTCAGCAACTGGTATCCAGCCAACTCGACATGGACCGGCTGGACTATCTGAACCGGGACAGCTTTTATACCGGCGTATCGGAAGGTGTGGTGGGATACGACCGCATTCTCCAGATGTTGGCCGTCCATAACGGCAACCTGGTTGTAGAAGAGAAAGGCATACATTCCGTAGAGAAGTTTATCATAGCCCGCAGGCTCATGTACTGGCAGGTGTACCTCCATAAAACCGTTCTGGGAGCCGAGCAACTCATCATTAATATTTTAAAACGGGCTAAAGAGCTGGCACGCCGCGGTGCAGATTTATTTGCCACCCCCGCCCTCCGTTTTTTCCTATACGAACAGATCGGCAAAGAGGATTTTCTTTCCCGCCCGGAGGTGCTGGTAAAATTCTGCCTGCTGGATGACGCCGATATCACTGCGCCCGCAAAAGTATGGGCCGGTCATCAGGATCCTGTTTTGTCTAATCTATGCCGTATGATGCTCGAGCGTAAACTCTACAAAGTAAAGATGAGTACCGCATCCATGGAAGCGCAATTCGGGGCGCTACAGCAAACCGCATTACGCTCGGGAAAGATTACAGAAGAGGAGCTACCCTATTATGTTTTCTCTGGGAGAACAAGCAACAGCACTTATAACCAGGAGGATGAACGGATTAACATCCTCATGAAATCCGGCGAGGTTGTTAACATCTCACAGGTCAATAACGCCCTTATACGTTCTGACCTGACAGTACCTGTTGAGAAATTCTATATCTGTACCTTAGCTGATTTTATAACCCGGTAACCTGCCTGTAAAACGGCGGTTGCTACATTACATTTTTGACCAATTTATTATTTATGCAATATACAGCAGCACAGATTGCCACTATTATTAATGCCCGGATCGAGGGTGATGCAGAGACCGTCATTTCCGGATTCGCAAAAATTGAAGAAGGGCGTCCCGGATGTCTGAGTTTTATTGCTAACCCTAAATATGAGCATTACCTCTACGAAACGGAGGCTTCCGTCATTATTGTCAACGATTCGCTGCCGTTAATACAGCCTGTTGCGGCCACCCTGTTGCGGGTGCCGGACGCCTATATGGCATTTGCCACGCTGCTGGAACTGTATGAAAGCATTATGTCGGCCAGTAAGGATAAAAAAGGTATAGAAACGCCGGCGTTTATACACGAAACAGCACAAATGGGCCAGGATTGTTATATCGGCGCCTTTGCCTACCTCGCTGCTGGCGCCCGCATCGGTAATTATGTAAAGATTTACCCCGGAGCCTATATCGGGGAAGGAGTAACTATTGACGATAATACCGTTTTATATGCCGGGGCCAAAGTCTATGCCGGTTGCCGGATTGGCAAAAAAGTTATAATACATGCTGGTGTTGTAATCGGGGGCGATGGCTTTGGATTTGTACCTTTGCCGGATGGTAGTTATAAAAAAATACCCCAGGTAGGACATGTCATCCTGGAAGATTATGTAGAAGTCGGCGCCAACACGACGATAGACCGCGCTACCATCGGCGCGACGGTGATCGGGAAGGGTGTAAAAATTGACAACCTGGTGCAGATTGCCCACAACGTGGAAATAGGAGAAGGTACGGTGATCGCAGCGCAAGCAGGCATCTCGGGAAGCACCAGGATAGGCAAACATTGTATGGTTGGCGGACAGGCCGGCATCGTGGGCCATATATCTATTGCCGACGGCACCAAAATAAATGCGCAAAGCGGCGTATCCAAATCGGTAAAAGAACCCCATACCGCGGTGACCGGCTCACCGGCCGCCGATTTTAAAAGTTCATTGAAAAGTCAAGCAATTTCCAGAAATTTGCCCGAATTATTAAAAAGACTTCAACTTTTGGAGCAAAAGTTAGACGATATAAGCAAAGGTTAATAACGGTTAATATTAAAATAATATTAGCTTTTGGTTTATCTTTGCCGGCCCGAAACTTTTTCATTATGTTGGTATTACAACCGGCAAGGCATCCGGATACGCCATATATGTTGGGAACCTTTAATTAAGAAACAGTGATGGAGATAATTGCAAAAAGCAGCATAGAAAAAAAGAAATCTGAGCAACCTGTAATGACGAAAGAATATCAGCAAACGCTAAAAGGTTCCGTATCCATTAGCGGCGTAGGCCTGCATACCGGCAAAGAAGTTACCTTAACCATGAAGCCGGCCAACCCCGGGTTCGGAATACGCTTCCAGAGAACGGACCTGCCCGACCAGCCTATTGTAAAAGCAGATGTGGATTATGTGGTAGACACCTCCAGGGGTACAACACTGGAACATAACGGCGCCCGTATCAATACTGTGGAACATATTCTGGCAGCCCTTGTAGGCATGAGTGTCGACAATGTTCTTTTGCAATTAAATGCGCCGGAAGTACCCATAATGGACGGAAGCGCCCGGGAATTTATAGAAGCCATCGAAAGTATAGGCATCCAGGAGCAAGATGCAAAAAAAGTGTACTATGCCATCGATACCAATATCCATTTTTACGACCCTGTCAAAAAAGTAGACATGCTGGCCATACCTGCGAATGAATACCAGGTAACCACCATGATCGATTTTAATTCGCCTGTACTGGGTACCCAGCATGCTACCCTGAAACATATTTACGATTTCAAAAAAGAAGTAGGCAACAGCAGAACCTTTTGTTTCTTACACGAATTAGAGTTTTTGCTCGAAAATAACCTGATCAAAGGCGGCCAGCTGCATAATGCTATCGTGGTTGTTGATAAAGTGGTTAGCGCCGACGAACTGGAGAAGCTGGCAAAGGTATTTAACCAACCCACTGTAGAAGTAAAAAGCGAGGGCATACTTAATAACCTGCAACTGCACTACCCTAACGAGCCGGCCCGGCACAAGCTATTGGATATAGTGGGCGACCTGGCCTTGACGGGATACAATATTAAAACACATATTATTGCTAACCGCCCGGGGCATTCTACAAATGTGGAATTTGCCCGTAAGCTGAAACAGTATATTAAAAAGAACAAACACCTTTCCGATATACCTGTTTACGATCCTAATCAGCCCCCAGTGTACGATATTGTACAGATCGAGAAATCATTACCGCATAAATATCCCTTCCTCCTGGTCGACAAAATCATTGACATGAACGATACAGAGGTTGTGGGCATTAAGAATGTAACCTTCAACGAACATTTCTTCCAGGGACACTTTCCCGGCAACCCGGTAATGCCGGGTGTATTGCAAATTGAAGCAATGGCACAGGTTGGCGGATTGCTGGCTTTGAACAATTATTCCGACCCGCAGAATTACGACACCTTATTCCTGAAGATCGACAAGGTAAAATTCAAACAGCGCGTAGTACCCGGCGATACCCTGATCCTGAAGTTGGTATTGCTTAACCCCATCCGAAGGGGCATCTGCGAGATGAAAGGAACAGCTTATGTAGGCAACAAAATTGCAACCGAAGCCGAATTGGTAGCGCAAATATTACCCAAACAAAAATAAAGACAGTAAAGGCAATGATAGTATCCCGTTGAAAACCAGGCACTCCGGAAACTATCCCTGTTTTTTGTACACCTATACAAAGCACGACTGCAATTAAATGATCCATCCGTTAACCTATGTGCATCCCGAGGCAAAAATTGCTGACAATGTACAAATAGATGCTTTTGCCGTAATACATAAAGATGTGGAAATAGGCGAAGGATCTTATATTGCCTCCCATGTAACCATCATGGAGGGCGCCCGTATAGGCAAAAACTGCCGCATTTTTCCGGGAGCGGTTATTTCGGCTATTCCCCAGGACCTGAAGTTTATGGGTGAAGACACGAAAGTGATCCTGGGCGATAATTGTACCATCAGGGAATGTGTTACGATCAACCGGGGAACAGCAGACAAGCAAATGACGCGCATTGGCAATAACTGCCTGATTATGGCTTATTCGCATATTGCGCACGATTGTATTATCGGTAATAACTGTATTTTCTCTAACGATACTACGCTGGCCGGGCACATTACCATCGGCGATTCTGTGGTACTTGCCGGCCTGGTGGCAGTGCAGCAATTTGTGCATATCGGCTCCCATGCATTTATTACCGGAGGTTCGATGGTACGGAAAGATGTGCCTCCTTATGTAAAAGCTGCCCGTGAGCCGCTGTCCTATGTCGGTGTCAACTCTGTAGGCCTGAAACGTAGGGGCTATACCACGGAAAAAATAAATCACATACTGGACATCTACCGGATTCTTTATGTACGTGGCTACAATGTAGCCAAAGCCACACGGATTATTGAGGCCGAAATTCCCGTTTCTGATGAACGGGACGAGATACTGACCTTTATCCGCGAATCTACCCGCGGCATTATGCGAGGCTACACCAGAAGAAACGGCAATGAAGATATCACTTGACAAAGTAGGCAAGCGATACCAGTCTAACTGGTTATTCCGGAATATCTCTTTCCATTTTGAAAGCGGGAACAGGTATGCCCTGCTGGGTGCCAATGGCTCGGGAAAGTCTACTTTACTAAGGCTTATTGCCGGCATGCAACATGCCAATACCGGAACCATATCCTACGAGCACCGGCAAAAACCCCTCGCAGCCGAGAATGTCTACGCGCATATTTCCTATTGCGCACCTGGTATGGACCTGATCGAAGAAATGTCACTAACGGAATTCCTGCATTTCCATTTTACGTTCAAGCAGCCTAAAAAGGGATTTGACATAGAAACAATTATCGCAGCTTCCGGGCTGGGGCCGGCCCGCCATAAATTCATCCATGAATATTCGTCGGGCATGAAACAAAGGGTAAAACTGGCCCAGGCTTTTTTTTCGGACACGCCCGTATTGCTGCTGGATGAACCCTGCACGAACCTCGACACGCAAGGCGTAGCATTATACCAGCAATGGCTCGACAATTACAGCGCCGGCCAGCTCGTCGTTATTGCCTCCAACGACGAACGCGAGTATAGCGGCGCCCAGCGCACTATTTCCGTTCAAGACTACCATAGCCCGTAATGTTTCTCCTGTTAAGGTTCATGGCCATGCT
>JBEBWN010000163.1:0-8215 GCA_040392235.1 Taibaiella helva
CGTGCCCAGCATCTTCTGTACGGAACAGGCGAATTTGATAGGTTATAAATTCTTTAGTGAACCACCATCCATGTTGAATAACATCTATGCCAAACCATAACGATGTAGTGAAGAATGCAAACAGTACAATTAATGCGAAATAATACCATTTATACCCCTGAAATCCCCTGTTCCAGATAAGATAAACTATAAGAGATAGCAACGCTACCAAAATAGCTACCGGCCCTTTCGTTAATACGGCTAATCCCAGAAAAATACCGGCAAGTGCAGCATGGAACCACTTCCTGCGCTGATGACGCAGGAGATAAACCTGGAAAAATGCTAAAAAAATTAAAAGGTTAAATGTCGGATCAATAATTGCCGTTTTGAAATAGAAATGCGGCAGCCAGCTTGCTGTGTAAATCAATACCCACCACCAAGCCATACGCTCGTTAGCCACTTTCTTACCGATATAAAATAAAGAGCTCAATGTAATTATCCCAATAAAGGCATTGGGTAAACGGGCAGAAAACTCGCTAATACCGAAAAGGCGCATGCAGAAGGCCTGCATCCAGATAAAAAGTGGGGGTTTCTCCCAAAAAGGCTGAAAATCGATCTGCACACGCAAATAATTATCAGACACAATCATTTCACGCGCACATTCTGCAAAATTCACCTCGTCCCAATCAAATAAATGAACCTGTCCAAGAAAAGGGATAAACAAAAGAGCTGCTCCGGCAATGATCAGAAGCTGCTTTAATATATTGTTTTTCATGAAACTGAATAAGAACAAAATTAAGCAGAATGTCGTACCAATCTCCTGTAAGAGGCAAACATTTCTTTCGTACCGGTTATTTTTACTTTAATCATTAAATTGCAGAATGATTCAGAAGAAAGCATGGATACTGTTTGTATTTTATTTTTTTCTCGCGGGTACTGCTTCTGCCGGGAAGCTTTATATCCCTATGAATGCCACTGACCAATCCAATCACCTGAAAGCTTATGGAGTAGCTTTTCTTGCCTTGCAAGCAGGATTACCGGTAGACTGGCTGCTTAATTATGATGGCGGAGCATTTGCGATGGAGCAAAACAGCGCGCTCGAACGTGCCTGCAAACTTCGGGGCGTTGATTATACCGTATTGGCAGATGCGCAGTATGAGGGTATCCTGACTAAAATAGCTGACCCGGATTTTAATGGCGATGTAATTAAGTTAGAAAAAGCACCTAAGATTGCCGTCTATACTCCTAAAAGTAAGCTGCCTTGGGATGATGCGGTAACTATGGCTTTAACTTATGCTGAAATACCCTATGACAAAGTGTATGACGATGAACTGCTTGAAGACAAACTTCATGAATATGACTGGCTTCATTTACACCATGAAGACTTCACCGGACAATTCGGCAAATTTTGGGCATCTTATAAAGATCAAAAGTGGTATATAGAAGACGTAAAACTACAACAAGGTATTGCCGCGAAGCATGGCTTTAAAAAAGTATCGCAATTAAAGTTGGCCGTAGCAAAAAAAATACAAGGCTTTGTTTCCGGTGGGGGCTATCTATTTGCTATGTGCAGCGCAACTGATAGCTACGATATTGCCCTTTCGGCAGAAGGTACAGACATTTGTGAAGTGCCTTTCGATGGGGACGGTATGGATCCCAATGCCCAGGGAAAACTGGATTTTGACGTCTGCTTTGCCTTTAAAGACTTTATATTGGAAAAAAACCCTTTTGAATATGAATATTCTACAATTGATAACGATGCCCGGTTCCGGCAAGTACCGGTAACAACCGACTATTTTACGTTGTTTACCTTTTCCGCCAAATTTGACCCGGTGCCTACCATGCTCTGCCAAAATCATACCACTACAATAAAAGGCTTTATGGGGCAAACGACTGCATTCAGGAAGGAATATATCAAAAGCAGTGTTCTAATTATGGGTGAAAGCAAGGCCGTTAATGAAGCAAAGTATATACACGGAGACTACGGTAACGGCACGTTTACGTTTTATGGTGGACACGATCCGGAAGACTATCAGCATCAGATTGGAGATCCTCCCACAGATTTATCATTGCACCCCTCTTCGCCTGGGTATAGGCTCATCCTGAATAATGTATTGTTTCCTGCAGCGAAGAAAAAACCTAAAAAAACATGATTATTAAGCGATGCATTTCCAATCATGGCTGCTAAAGCAAACGAACTAATAGAAACGTTTCTTTTTCATTAGATTGTTGGTAACATCATTCAATTCATCAGAAGCGCCGCTTTTATATAAAAGCACCCAAAACAATATACAAAAAAGGCCGCTCCTGATTATAGCGTCCAGATAAGCATTAAAAAGAAAAGGAACGCACCAGACCGCAAGAGCAGCCGCTACTCCTGCCAAGAAAATACGTAAGGTCGTTTTACTAAAAGGCTGCATACCCATCTTTTTCCACAGGAACAACATTTTAAGAATATTAAAAATTACCAATCCGATAGATGTAGCCCAGGCAGCCCCATATATACCTATTTGCCGTATGAATATATAGTTAAGAACAAAAACCAGCAGCAATAGTAAGAGAGCTATCCAAAAGTTGAAACGGTAATAGCGTGTTACACCTATTAATTCGAAGTTCAGTCCGCTAATCATATCTGCAAATTGTCCGATCATTAGGATAAGGATCAAACCCTTTATTTGTTCGTATCCATACTGAATATGAGCCATTACCTCCTGAATATTATTTATATTTAAAAAAACCAAAAGCAACATCCCTGTGGCAATAATCTGCATATTTATTGCAGAACGGGAAAATAGCTGCTTTAGCTGGAACATGTTGCCTTCATTGTAGCTTTGAGTAAATGCTGGTGTTGCAGCTATACCAATTACCCGCGTAGGATTGCGTAGCATGGAGATAGCCAGAGTAGCTACACTATATACGGCAACCGCTTTAAATCCATCGCTATCTAATGGTGCTAACAGAACAGCATCCAGCTGCAAAATCAGCACGGTACTCACTACTGTCAACATATGATAACCGGAAAAACGAAGTATTTCTTTTATATCTTTCGTGAAAAAAAAACCTCTTTTGTAGTCGAAACGAAAGCCGGGGGTACGCATCGCTATGTACAACAAGAAGCCCAGGGGAACTAAGTAAAGAAGAACATACAACCAAATGAACCAGGTGAAATTGATAACGTCGAATGCAAACAATATAATAAGCACAATATAAATTATACGAGCCAATACTTCACGGGCAAAATTTTGCAGGGCTGTTTTGTGTAGGGCCTGTAAATAACCCTCCAGCCAGCCAATAACAACAGCGAGTAAGGTAAGCAGCGGAAAAAGTATGAGATAGCGTTCCATCATCCGTGCGTCCTCCTCTTTGCTATAAATATATCCCAAATGATTGCGCACAATAAAATAACCACAACAAACCAGCAAGGAAAAGCAAAACGGCACGATAGCACTAATGGAGAGGAAAGTACCCCTTGCTTGATGACCTGGTGGATATTTTTGACCATAGATCAATAATGTGTAATTAAAACCCAGGAGTCCTAAATGAGAAACCATAATGGAGATTTTGATCAGGTTCTCACGAAAACCCAGCTCTTCCTTTGGGAAAAACCGTGTGGACAATATAGTAACTAATGCACCTAAGGTAACGCCCGCAAGTGTAATGATCACAGATTTAATAGACTGGCGAATAACAATTCCCATGCTTATTTGGAAAGGTAGATAAGCATCAAAAGTACAATTTTGTTCTATTGATATACTTTACCCGAAGGCGTCTATTAGCGGAACAACCATTTTTCCTTTTCTTTGCAGGATTGAAAGACGAAAAATATGGACACTATAAAATTTGGAACAGATGGTTGGCGTGCAATTATAGCGCAGGATTTTACTGTGCATAATGTAGCGCGTGTTTCGAAAGCGCTAGCCGACTGGCTTAAAAAAAGGTCGCCTGAGCCCTTAGTTGTTGTGGGACATGATTGCCGTTTCGGCGGAGCCTTATTTGCTTCGACAACAGCAAAAATATTGTGCCACAATGGCGTAAATGTAGCTTTAGCCAAAGGATTTGTGAGTACGCCAATGGTATCTCTGGGTGTAAAACTCCTTACCGCACAGCAAGGAGTTGTTATAACAGCATCGCACAATCCCCCCTCCTATAATGGCTATAAACTGAAAGGCCCCCATGGCGGGCCAACTAGCCCCACCCATATTGCAGAAGTTGAAGGTATGATACCGGAGACTATTGAAATTCCGGATATGCCTTTGCAACACTGGGAGCAAGCAGGTCTTTTATCATATATAGATCTGGAAGAAATGTATCTTAACTACCTGCAAACCAAGTTTAACTTCGAGCAGCTTAACAATGCACCCTATAAGTTAGCTTATGACGCCATGTTCGGAGCCGGACAAAACGTTGTCAAAAAAACACTCAGCTCGGCTGTATTGCTACACTGCGATCATAATCCAGGCTTTGAAGACCGGGCACCAGAACCCATCCATAAAAATCTGCTGGCCTTGTCTCAATTGGTACAGTCTACACCTGAGCTCAAAATAGGCCTGGCCACAGACGGCGATGCAGACAGAATAGGGCTTTATGATGAGGATGGTCAATTTGTCGACGCCCATCATATCATATTGTTACTAATCCAATACCTCCATGTATATAAGAAGCTCAATGGTAAAGTGGTAATTGCATTTTCTGTAACCGACAAAGTAAAAAAAATGTGTGCAGCATACGGTCTTGAAGTGGAAGTTACTCCCATCGGCTTTAAATACATTAGCGAAAAGATGATAACAGACGATGTACTGCTAGGTGGTGAAGAAAGTGGGGGTATTGCTATAAAAGGTCATATACCGGAACGAGACGGTATATTTGATGGGCTAATTATTTATGAATACATGATGGAAACGGGTAAAACACTAAAGGAGTTGTGTGAAGACGTGTATAAAGTAGTGGGCACCTTTGCATATGAACGTAACGACCTGCTGTTGAAGGAGAACGAGAAACTGAAGATCATGCGGGAAGCGGAGGCAGGCATGTATACTGCTTTTGGGAAATATAAGGTAGAAAGGGTGGAAACCATTGACGGTATTAAATATCATCTGAATAATGGTGGATGGATGATGTTAAGGGCCTCGGGTACTGAACCGGTACTTCGTATATACGCAGAAGGGAAAGACAGAAATGAAGCACTTGATATTCTGGAAGACGTAAAATCTACCCTTCTTTAGTCATTTATCTTAAGGGCGATGCGCTGCCGGCAAATTTAGCAATAAAAATATTAGCTTTTATCTGTCGGCAGCCCGGATACCGTAATTTCAAATACGCTTCCCTGCGGCGAATTGTCTCTTACCAATATAGAACCTTTATGTTGTTCTATAATTTTTGATGTGAGATACAATCCTAATCCAGTGCCCTTGGTTTTCCGAGAGCTTTCACTCCCAATCCGATAAAACTTTTTAAAGATTTTACCTTTTTCGTTATCGGGAACTCCATGCCCCTCGTCGGCTACACTCAAAATAATCTCCTCATCATTATGGTATAATTCTACGGTAATGATAGAATCTGAGGGGGAATACTTAACGGCATTTTCCAGCAAATTATTAATGGCAAGCTTCCACAATAACTTGTCTCCATTAGTAAGACAGCGATCTTCCAATTTGGATACAAAAGCATTTTTACTTCTCTGTTCGTAAGCCTGCACACTGTTTTCCACAATTTCGGACAAATTAATAGGTTCTTCGATAGATTTAAAATGCCTATTCTCCATCTGAGAAGCTAGGAGTAAATTGTTACAAAGATCATCCAAGCGATTGGCCTCCTCAATACTTCGCCCTATCAGAGTCATTTGTGTACTTTCATCAAGCTTGCGCCTGGCTAATGTTTGCAAATTCAGTTTTACGGCAGCTATCGGCGATTTTAGTTCGTGCGTAACAGACAGTATAAAATTGCTTTGCTGCCGTGACAACCTATGGCTGCTTTTTATAGAAGAATAAACAACCATGGCACCAATAAGAATAATGGCCAAGAAAGTCACCCCTTCGCCCAAATACTGCCTTTTACGTGTATTCTCTCTTTCTTTAATGGCCAAATATTCCTTTTTATACGCTTCGGGCTTAGCCACACTATCTATATGAGAGTGTAGGGCATCTATCTCATTTCTCACAATTATCACATTTTGCTTATTCAAGCTCAGCCCCCAAAAAACCAAGGCAGCGATGATATAGACCAATAATAGAAAATATAAAAAAGATATTACTCTCATCGGATTTGTTTAGCAGCATCATACTTAATAACTATACATAAAATATTTAAAATCAATCTTTTAGATCTATACTAGTTGTTTGATTGCTTTTAATACTGAATACTATCACTTCTGCTTTTTGAGCCCCCGTTTTAAAATAGCGGACCTGATATATGCCGGGGAGAAATTCTTGCTTTTGCCGGCTTATATCGCCACTGACCTCCATTTCATAAAACGGCATAAATGCGTCTCCCCTTTGATTCCAGAACTGGACTTTTCCCACTTTATTTCTGTTGGCTATCTGTATCGTTCCCGGCTCTGGTACTTCAACCAATTTAACACTATTGAAATCGAGGTCTATATTATACATTAATTTAGGAAGCGTATTGATTTCAATATGGTAATTAGCTGGATCGTAGGGTAACTCTTCGTCGCAGCGCTGTTTCACTACTGGTCCAGGCTCAAAACGCTTGCTAACCAAGGCAAGATATTGTTTAACTGGTTTGTTTGGGGCAGATGGATGATAAAAGGCCAAAGCTCCCCTACTTACCTTAATATAGATTTTTTTGATCATATTAGTTTCTATAATAACATTGGAAGCTTTTCCATTACCGCCGGGTATAATGATGTCATAAATGCCTGGGGGAAGCTGAATGGGATCGGGTTCTCTTGCTGTAACATTTCTATAAATACTCTTGACTTCTTTCTGGGTTTTGCTATCCCGTATGACCATACGCGGCTCTGTATAGTAAAACTTGCCTTGTTCATTTGTAAAATAAACTTGTAATGTACTTTCTTGGGCCGCCACATTCTCGCTCGAAAAATCAAGGGGTTCTTCTTCTTTGGTCGCAACCACGGAAGAAGATTTGAGAGATTTATTAGGACTCGGTTTAGCCAGAACGGGTTTTGATTCTACGCCCTGATTGGTTCTGTTGGTTGGGGTAGTAGCGGCTACCGGCTCCAGCGGGATAGTTATTTTTACTATAAGTCTGGGAACCATTATCAATTTGGGTTCGGTTAATGCGTATAGTATATTGCGCTTCCGGAGCTTGCCGATACTAATAATCCGGTCAATAGGTTGTTGTTTAGGCAATATTATTATGGGTTCAGGAGTTGCCACTATAACCTGCTGATGACTTTTAGCCAGCGACGTCCCGGGCTCTTTCTGTAGGGCGCCGCCCGCAATGCGTTCGATAGGTTGTTGTTTAGGTAATATCGTGATGGGTTCAGGAGCAGATGTAAGTGGCCTAGGCACTTCAACTTTTATCCCAATGGGCTTACTATCAGTCTTTTGAATAGAAGTAACAACAGAAGGTTCTTTCCTGAGAATGACTACGGAATCCTTTTTTTTACTAATTGCAGGCACTGCCTGCTTAGGGACAGCAGATCCGGACGATTTGAGGGTATTCATTGTATGTATACCGGAAGTCTTTACCTGGAAAACAGGACGGTTGTCATTAATTATTGCGCTAACAACCGGCTTTATATCTTTTTCTTGTTCAACGATTAGGAACTTCCCCAAACATTCATACTGTTGCTGTAAGGGAGCATAATTTACCAAACTTAAAATATAAGGTTTAAAACTGATTTTTTTTGCCAGCAGCTGTTGCGCTGTGGCACAAATATCTCCACCGCAGCTCTCACCACCATCTGTTATTAAGATAATACTATAGGCATAGTGAGCATCATCTTTAAAATCGTCTTCTGCCGTCTGCTTTAACGACCATGCAATAGGCGAATAGCCACGTGGAGAAAGATAATGGAGCCTAGTACTCACCTGCGCGGCATTGCCATTACTAAAAGAGACTTCCAGACGCGAGTCGAAACAATTGTGCTCCTGCGCCGGATATTGGCTGCCAAATACACGGACAGCAAATGCAACTTCGTTGTTTATATTCTGAATGCTATCGGCAATAGTGGAAATGATACGTGATGCTGCCTGAAAACGGTTCTCTGTGCCATTCCAATTATCCAACATACTACTGGAGGCATCCAATAAAA
>JBEBWN010000164.1:0-8214 GCA_040392235.1 Taibaiella helva
AAAGGTGTATTATTTTATGATAATCAACAAATTATTCCTTAACTTAACGACATTGGGCGCACGCTAGCAGGGGTTGTTAGCAAACTACCTATCGAAGTCGCCAGAAAATTATATACTTGGATCAAAGAAAACACAAAAGATACATATGCTATATCTCAATTACCTCAATAAAGATAATAAACTATATAGTCGTCTTTGGCTATGGTAATTTTCAAATTTACTATAGATCTAATACATCCCGACTTATCCTCCTATTTTTCCATAGCATCGTTTTTCTCTACCTTTACGCTATGGCAACTATTCCCCAGCAATCGCGGATCGAACACCTGGAACTCATAGCACGGCAGGTAGTGGAAGGCTTTATCATCGGGTTACATAAAAGTCCGTTTCATGGATTTTCGGTCGAATTTGCAGAACACCGGTTGTATAATCCCGGTGATAATCTTAAATATGTTGACTGGAAGGTATATGGCAGAAATGATAAGATGTTCGTCAAAAAATTTGAGGAAGAAACGAATTTACGGTGTTGTATTGCCATAGACAGCTCGGCCTCCATGTATTTTCCCGAAGAGGGGATGAATAAGTTCCAGTTTTCCTGTATCGGCGCAGCCTGCCTCTTGTACCTGCTGAAAAAACAATTGGACGCCGGATCACTCGCCCTTTTCAATGAAAACCTGTACCAACTGACGCCTGCCCGCTCGGGACCAAGGCATTACCGGATGCTGATCAACGAATTGGAAAAACTACTACAGCAACCCAACACCCATAAACGCACCAATGCCCCCGCCGCACTGCACCAGCTGGCCGAAAGGTTGCATCAGCGTTCGCTGGTAATCGTCTTCAGCGATATGCCCGACAGCCCGGAAGATGAAGACGCACTGTTCTCCGCATTACAACATTTAAAATACAATAAGCACGAAGTGCTCCTGTTTCATGTGTTGGACGGTAAATATGAAATGGCTTTCGACTACGACAACCGGCCCTATGAGTTTGTAGACATGGAAACTGGCAATAAGCTGAAGATCAATCCGTCAGACATAAAAGACACCTATCTGCGCAGTATGCAAGCCTACCGGGAACGGCTGGAAAACCATTGCCTGCAATATCATATCGACCTGGTGCGTTGCGACATCAGCGAACCCGTGGAGCAGGTTTTAACCCGCTACCTGCTGAAGAGAAATAAAATGATGTAGTTTTCAATATTTCACTTACCTTTGCAGCCCAAATTAGCATTGGGCATTTATATTTATTTATTTTCCATGAAAAGAAAATAAGCGGTATAGCCGGAAAAGCGACAGGTTGATTGCTCCGCCGCGATATAAAAGACCAATTGCGAGGGAATAAACCAGTTGTTTGAAAATGAAATATCATCGCGAGTTTGAAATATCCTGGTTTGGCTTAAAAGAAGGACTTCATGAATTCCGTTACCAGGTAACAGATAAAACAATTGAGGAACTAGGCCATGAACACCCGGATTACGAGAACCTGGACGCAACCGTATTGCTGAAATTCGATAAGCAGAATAGTTTCTTCCAGTTGCATTTCGATATAGATGGGAAGGTGGATGTGCCCTGTGACCGTTGTGGTGATATTTTTAGCATGGCACTTTGGGACGAATTCGATCTTATCGTCAAATTGACCTCAGAAGAGAAAGAAGAAGAAGAGGAAGAAGAGGAAGAGGATGATATCGTATTTATTCCGAGGAGTGAAACGGTGCTGGATGTATCGAAATGGGTGTATGAGTTCGTTATGCTGAGCATACCCTTACAACATATTCACCCGGATAAAGAAGACGGTAGTTCTGGCTGCAACCCGGAAGCCCTGAAATTGTTAGAGAAAATGAGTGCGCAGGAGGAGAGTAAAAAAAATTTATGGTCGGGCCTGGATAAGCTGAAAGGGATTGACTTTGACGAAGAAAAGAACTGATCGCGGCCAGACAAACAAGTTGAATTTTTAAATATTTTTGTTCATAATTTATAATTTTTAAGCTATGCCTAATCCTAAACGCCGCCATTCGGCGCAAAGAGGCGCTAAACGTCGCACGCATTACAAAGCAGTAGCAGCAACTATCAGCACTGACGCAGTAACCGGAGAAGCTCACTTACGTCATCGTGCTCACTGGAGTGAAGGTAAATTATTCTATAAAGGAAAAGTTGTTATCGACAACACTCCTGCAGAAGAAACTGGAACAGCAGAATAATGTAAACTTAATAGCCGGCAGTTGATATTTTATTAACTTGCCGGCAATTTCCTTTTCTCCCATTTCCTTAAACGGAAAGCGAACTTAACTGATGAATATAGGGATTGATATTATGGGTGGCGACTTTGCCCCCGAAGAAGCAATCAAAGGTGTGCTCTCTTACCTGA
Organism: Taibaiella helva; assembly: GCA_040392235.1. Taxonomy (GTDB): domain Bacteria; phylum Bacteroidota; class Bacteroidia; order Chitinophagales; family Chitinophagaceae; genus Taibaiella; species Taibaiella helvus_A. The sequence goes on from JBEBWN010000164.1 coordinate 2,368, forward strand.
CCTCCGGTCAGTATAACAATGAAGGCGTTCAGACTGTACTGATAGGCAATAAAGAAGTTGCCGCGCCCTACCTGTCGCTACTGAACACACTGCAAAGCCGTTACGCATTCGTTGAGGCTGCAACCGTTATCGGGATGCACGAACATCCTACAAAGGCGCTGAAGGAGAAACAGGACTCCAGTATTGCTATTGGCCTGGGTTTATTACAGGCAGGTAAAATAGACGCTTTCCTCAGTGCAGGCAATACCGGCGCTATGCTGGTGGGCGCTATGTACACGGTAAAAGCCATACCGGGCGTATTACGACCGACGATTGCCTCGCCCATTCCTAAACTCGACGGCAAATACAATTTCCTGCTGGACGTAGGCGCCAATGCCGATTGCAAACCCGAACACCTGGTACAATTCGCCCTGATGGGTTCCTTGTACGCCAGGCATATCCTGGGCCTGGAACAACCCCGTGTCTCTTTGTTGAATATCGGCGAAGAAGAAGGGAAAGGCAATATCCTGGCGCAGGCAACCTACCCCCTCCTCAAACAACATCCGGGTATTCATTTTGTAGGCAATGTGGAAGGCAGGGATATTTTCCTGGACAGCTCCGACGTTATCGTTTGCGAAGGCTTTACCGGTAATGTTGCCCTGAAAATGGCCGAATCGATCTACCAGATCTTCACGGAAAAAAGAAAAATCCAGGATGCTTTCCTCGACCAGTTCAATTACGAAATATATGGGGGTACGCCCATACTGGGCATTAATGCACCTGTACTGATCGGCCACGGCATCTCCAAAGCGCCAGCCTTCGCTGCTATGATAGACAGCGCCGCCAAGCTGGTCACCTCCGGCCTGACCGAAATCCTCCGCAACTCCTTTGCCGGAGCAACCGAGGTTACGGAATCATAGTAGGTTATCAATAGTTAAAAAGACCCAAAAATGTTACCTTATACGCTGTGCCTGCGCAGTTATGTACCTATGTATTAGGTACGACATACTATGTATTAAGCACCCGGCACTAGTTCTGCATTTCCATTTGACTGCAAAAAGATGCATCTTTACAGTTACCGGAACCAGTGGTAGCAGTTAAGGGGCAATTCAGGCTCCGGTTGCCTAACTCCACGGCTCTGAAATATACACCTCTTGTCTCAAACCTATTCTTTTTTGCATGAGCTCTCCCATAACCGATAAGTACAAAAACCTGCTATTGCAGTACCAGGACAAGCTGCGACAACTGAACCGGCAGCATAATATATTGACGGCAGCCAGGCTATTAGTGGCCCTTACCGGCATATACTTCCTTTATCAATACATCAGTGAAGCCAGGTCTTACCAGTTATATATATTTTTATGCGCCGGCGCCCTGTTTTTCTTCCTGATGAACCGGAGCCAGAAAATTGCGCATAACAAGCAGTTCTACAAAAACCTGGTCCGTATCAATGCAGAAGAAATAACCTACCTGGAAGGAAAAGGCATTCCCTTTGAGAACGGGCAGGAATTTGCCGACAGGACGCATGTCTATACCGCCGACCTGGATGTTTTCGGGAAGCGTTCGCTGTTTCACCACATTAACAGAACGGCTACCTATGCCGGCCAGGCCAGGCTGGCGGGCTGGCTCTCAGGACTACTGCCGGTACAGGAGATCAGCGTTAACCAACAGTCGGTAGCAGAGCTGCGCGACAATACCAATCTCCGGCAACAGGTACTGGCGCTCGCCCGGATATCGGGAGATAACAAAGACACCTACAGCAAAATACGGGAATGGGCGCTCCAGCAAAAGGAGCAAAAAGTAAACAACTGGCTGCGCATCCTGGCTTTTGCACTGCCGCTTACCCTGATTCTTTGCTTCATCCTGTACTGGGTTCTGAAAGAACCGCTGTACCGCGACATGGCCTACAGGCTGATTCCCATCAACCTTTTGGTCCTCGCTACACAGTTAAAGCATATCCGCAGGGCCATGTTCCACGCCGACCGTATCAATGAAGTACTGAAACAGTACGCCGCTATTGTACAGGTTATAGAGAGAGCCCCTTTCAGCAGTCGGGGGCTCAAGGCTTTACAAGAAGCCCTTCAATCCGGGCAGGAGCCAGCCAGCAAGCACATCAGCCGTCTGTCGAAGATATGCAATGATCTGGCATCGATACAAAATCCTTTTGGCGCCGTCCTGTTGAATGCCTTGTTCTTATATCATATCCATGCCTGGCACCGGTTAATACGCTGGAAAAAGAAATATGCCGCTGCCATTCCAGGCTGGATAGAAGTCATGGGCCAATGGGAAGCGATCAGCAGCTTTGCCAACCTGGCAGACAATAACCCGGAATTTGCCTTCCCCGAGCTCAACGACCAGGGCCGGATTTATTTCGAAGCGCTGGGACACCCAATGATCCCGCGGCAGCAGCGGGTGTGCAATACCGTATCTTTTACAGAACAATCCTTCATTATTCTTACTGGTTCCAATATGGCCGGGAAAAGCACTTTCCTCCGCTCGCTGGGCATTAATATGATACTGGCCTCGGCTGGTTCAGTGGTATGCGCCAGCCGGGCAGCGGTACAGCCCATGCCTCTGCTGGTTTCCATGCGGCAATCGGACTCGCTGGCCGACAATGAATCGTATTTTTTTGCAGAGGTTAAAAAATTAAAATACATCATCCAAAAGGCCCGGGATCAAAAAAGCTTTGTCCTGCTCGATGAAATATTAAGAGGCACCAATTCGGACGATAAACGCAGCGGCACCATTGCCGTGATCAAACGGATTATACAATACGAGGCCATAGGCGTTATTGCGACGCATGACCTGGAGGTTTGCCATACCACCGAAGAACACCCGGACTTACTGATGAACAAGTGTTTCGAGGTGGAGATCGTATCGGATGAGCTGGTCTTCGACTATAAATTGCGCGATGGCGTGTGCCGGAACAAAAGCGCCACCTTCCTGATGAAGAAAATGGACATCATTTAAGAGGGACAATGCCCCAGGAAAAAGCCGGATTAATCCGTAATTTTGTCGTGTACAACTTTGGGGAACGGCACATGAGCAGTAAAAGAGATATCACAACGCTGGAAGACATCAAACTGATGGTGGATACCTTTTATGGCCGGGTGCAGGAAGATGAACTGATCGGGGGCATTTTTGCCGGTGTGATCCGGAACTGGCCGCAGCACCTGGATACGATGTACCGTTTCTGGCAGACTATTCTCCTAGGCGAACATACTTATTCCGGCAGGCCTTTCCTACCCCATGCACAGTTGCCGTTAGAGTGGTTACATTTCGAGCGCTGGCTACAGCTATTCGGCGAGACTGTTGACCGGTATTTCGAGGGGCGCAATGCTGAGGAAGCGAAACGGAGAGCCACTTTGATGGCCGAAATATTTCATCATAAAATACAGTATTACCGCGACAGGGGTATCGGCAAGCCTCTTGCTTAATGCGCAGATGATAACCGCCAGAAGCAGGACAAAGCGCTTCCGGCAAGCATTTACAATTGCAGGGATACCCTGCCCGGATTACGGGCGACCACAATTTTCCAGAGCCTGCGTTTTGAAAGATTATTCAGATCAGACTCCCGTTGCAGGCATTCCTCCAGGCCATCAAATTGCTCATAATAGAGCAGGTTGACCGTTTCACCGGTACGGCTCAACACCAGTTCTGCCAACCTGCTTTTTAAATCCACCGTTGCGCCGACCTCAAGATGTATATACTCCCGGTCGGCCACAACATATACATAATACCGCGCCCTGTACTCTATTTCCATTCTTTAAATTCATTACATAAACCAGCGTCAGTTCCTTTCCCCGTCACTTTATTTCCCATCCCCACCGGCGGCGGCCATTAAAGCCATAGGCCAGTCCTAACGGATCAATACCACATCGCCTTTATAAGTACGCACCCGCCCATCAGGATAAGCCAGGCGGATCAGGTAATAATAAGTACCTATATCGCAGGGCATTCCTTTGTAACTGCCGTCCCAATGTGCATCTGCGTTAAACTGCTGGCAAACCGCTTCTCCGAAACGGTTGAACACTTTAAACTCAACCACTTTTTGCAGGCGCAGACCTTCTACCCGGAACACATCATTCCGGCCATCGCCGTTAGGCGTAAAGGCATTCGGTATCAGGTCGGGTATATTATAATCTATATCGACGTGGACGGTACCGGTATGTTCACAACCGTTTCTATCGATCGCTGTCAGGTTATACACCGCCGGCGTAACCGGGTACACCACAACCGCACTGTCATTAAGCAATAACAGCCGTTGCAGGGGATCCCAGGTATAACTTTCAAAGCCGGCGCCGGCCCGGAGATAAAGGCTATCGCCGTAGCGCAATACGGTATCGCCGGGCCTCAGGTTAAGGCTCATAGCCGGGTATTCCGTAACCCGGAACCGCAGAACAGTATCACAACCATTGGCCAGGCTAATGCGGACACTGTAATCGCCGGCGCCAATACCGCTAAGGCTGTCCCGGCTTACCTCTTCCGATCGGCGCAGGATGTTATCATTCGCATCAAGCCAGGTAAAAGTTTGCTCAATAGGCAGGTCTAACCTATGCTGCAGCGTGACGGTTGCATCCGTTCTTCCGGCACAGGCGGTATCTACGACCAGCAATATATTATTCCAGGCCGGGAACCGCACTGTAAAGGAATCGGCATATACCCGGCAACGCTCATGCGGTAGCTGGTACGATGCCCGGAAAACGCCGCTGTCGGTAATAATCCTGCTGCGACCGGCAGTGCCGTTTTCCCATACCACATTTATAGCATTACCGGGCAGCGAAAGCGTCTGGCTTTTACAGGCCAGATAAGTATAGGTCTGCCGCACCGTATCGGTGATGTACATCTTATACTGAACGGGCGTGGGTAAACCCCAGCCATAATGTACACTATCCGGCCCGATATTTATAATATCCTCCCGGAGCACCAGGTCCTTAAAATCGGCATCGGGATTGGTGATCGTATTCAAATGATCCCTGAAGGGGCTGCCAAAGTAGCCGATGCCCACCCTGGAAATAAAGTAAAGCTCGTTATGCGGTGTTAGGCGCACCTGGCCTATCGAGCGCCAATCGTCGGGTTCGGGGAGACCGCTGTATTGCGAATAAACCATTTTACGCGATTTACGGACAGGATAGTAATGAAATTCGCTGAGGTCAAACTGGAAAATGCCCTGGTATTGATCGTAAATGCCCTTGCCCCAGCCATCCTGGATCACGGCGCTAACGTATAGCTTTTTATCATTCGGAGAAAAAGAGGCGTTGTCGATACCGCAACCATAGGATATAAAGTTGGCATCCTGGAAAAGCCGGAAATAATCGGAAAAGCTGCCGGTTTCCGGATCGAACTTCCCGAGCAGGTTCATGACCAGAAGTTTACTGCGGTCATGGCTGGCAACAATCGGGATGAAGTTAGAGGGTACATCCTGTTTCAGGTAAGGCATATCATTGATAGGCGTATGAACGGGTTCAAGGTCTATGCCATTCTCCGTTATATGATAGGCCAGCAGCCCCTGTTCCCTTAATACCGTATCGGGCGGTATTTGCATATAGTTAAGATAATAAGGATTATCGCTCAGGTAATAGGTATGTGCCAGCAGCCAGTAATCGCAATGATTGCCGGGCACAATGCAAATACCGCCGCTGCTTAGGCCCTGGTCGATCAGTATGCCTTTTTCCGATGCCACTACGTCGCCCAGGCCGCTGTTCAGGCGCATATCCACAACACTGTAGTAGAGCGAGCTGGGATAATAAATGCCCTGGCCGGTGGGATCCATACATTGCGCGTAGGGAATGGAAAAGATATAATAACGGTTCGAGTCGAAAGGTACAGGCTGGATGATCATACCATCGCGCTGCGAAAGCGTTCCGA
>JBEBWN010000165.1:0-8210 GCA_040392235.1 Taibaiella helva
CGGCAGCACTTTCTCTTCAAAAAATAAAAACAATCATTATCGCTTACCAGATCTTTACATTAAAAGCATTGTAGAACCGCTCGAAAATTAAGTCATTAAACTGTGCATAAATACCAGGGCGAAACTAAAATAGATCAGCAGCCCTGTCACATCAACCAATGTAGCGACAAAAGGAGCAGATGATGTAGCCGGGTCAGCTCCCAGCTTTTTCAATAAGATAGGCAACATTGATCCGGTGAGCGATCCCCATAATACTACAAACACCAATGAGCTGCTGATTGTAGCCGCTATCATCAGCCAGTGATCACCGTATAATGCGGGGGTGATCAAATGCCAAAGGTAAATACGTAAAAAACCTACGATACCCAGGCAAAGGCCCAAGAGAAAACCGGATATAATTTCCCGGCGCATTACCCGCCACCAATCTTTTATAGTCACCTCACCCAGGGCCATTGCCTGAATAATCAGCGTAGAGGCCTGCGATCCGCTGTTACCACCACAGGAAATAATTAAAGGAATAAAAAGAGCAAGGACTGTAGCCTTGTGAATCTGTTCTTCAAAAAAACCTATAGCTGTGGCAGTAAACATCTCACCAATCATAAGAACAGCTAACCACCCTACCCGCTTTTTTACCAGTTCGAATATAGAAGTATCCAGGTAAGGCTCGTCCAGAGCCTCTGTACCTCCGATCTTCTGTATATCTTCTGTATATTCTTCCTTGGCCACCCAAAGAATATCATCGATCGTTACAATGCCCAACAGGATGTTATCGTGATCAGTAACCGGTAAAGCCACCCTGTTGTTCAATCGGAAAACTTCAATAGCATCTTCCTGGGGGTCGTAAGCATTGAGCGAAATTAACCTATCATCCGTAAGATCGCTGACGAGGGTGTCCGGCGAAGCGATCAAAACCTTGCGTATCCGCAAGTCGTCCAACAGAATGCCATTGTCATCAATTACATAAATGACATCGATCGTTTCCGAATTAAAGCCATAGCGCCGGATATGCTCCAACACCCGGGCAACATTCCAATGCTTTTTAACGGCAATATAATCGGGGGTCATCAACCTTCCGACACTATCTTCCTTATACCCCAACAATGCCAAGGCCTCCTTCCGGTCTTCCGTAGGTAGCAGGATAATCAATTTTTTAACAACATCGCCATGCAGTTCACTAAAGAAGGATGTACGATCATCCGGAGGCAACTCATTAATAATTTCTTTAATTTTTGCTCCTGATAATTTCTTTATAACACGCTCCTGTACCGGGAAATCGAGTATACGAAAAACATGCACTGACCTGCTAATAGGCAGCATCTCTATGAACCTGGGACCGTATTCCGGAAGTTCGTCAATTAGAGATTTGACTTCCGATATATTCAGATCTTCTAATAAAGAATAGAGTGCCCTTTCATCATTCCGCTCTATAAGCAGTTCTGTTTCTTCGATCAGTGTTTCCAAGTTTTCCATAATAGATGAGCAGTCTGTCTTGCTGGCGTTGAATAAATTTGGCGCAAAAGTCGTTTATTTTTTCCGGGATTCGGAGCGGCTGCGCAATAAATTAATAAAGTTTTTTTACGTTGGGCTCCCCTGCGATGCCGCTGATTTTACATAACCTACGATACCCAGACCGGACAACCGTCCCGAAAGTAGGCATATTATCCATCAATCTATACCTACTCCAGCTGCCTAATACCGTCAGACTGAACTAGTATATTTAAAAACGGTACAAAATAAATAATTTAAATTAAAATACATAATCATCCCAGTACAGATTCCCTGGCTATACCTGCTTATGTCTGCCCATGAAATAGAAACACCCTGTATGCCAGACATACAGGGTGTTTCTATTTTCTTATAGCAAAAGTATTCGAGCAGCCGTTTTTCCTTGCCCGAGAGTGCATTTTCCTTACCGCACGACTATTTTCTTCCTCAAAGCCAGCGCTCCGTCCTGGTAAAAGAGCTGCAATATGTAAATACCAGGAACCCATCCACCAATACTGGTTTTCTCAACATTGTTTTCCTCCCTTATAATGCGCCCTTCAATAGTAGACCAAACTGCGCGTAACGGATGTTTGCTATAAATATATATGACATCCCGGGCAGGATTAGGGTAAACAAAAGGCTTTTCTTCTGGCTTATCTCCCAAAACAACACCAACATTGGTAATGGTATAAACATCCGAAGTATCCTGGCATCCCAGTTCATTCTGAACAATAACAGCGTACTGCCCATTAGTCTTTACCCTATACGTTGCTTCGGTAGCACCTTCTATTACTGTTCCGTCCTGCAGCCATTGATAGCTCGCATAAGGTAACGTTGTTGATAAGGTAAACTGTTCATCAACAGTAACCGATGGCTCCGGCAGGTCAACGCCACCCAGGTTAAGTGTTACTATACTATCACATTGCCCGGACCTGCTAAAAAAATGGGTGAATAATCCTGCCTGTGCATATTCCTTCCCGTCAAAAGTAAAAGTGCTACCCTTACAAAACTGCCTCTCTATATAAGAATCGGTATTGGTGGCAAACTTAACCAGGTACGTATCCCAAAGGCCATTCAGCGTATCCTGGTAGGCTCCTTCGGACACTATGCTCTCCGCCACATTGGTAATACCGGTTAAATAGATGGGGCAACTGTATATGCTGTCGCGTTCCCGGCCTGCTGTAGCGGCTATAATGCCGTTGTTGGCCAGGCTATAATTAAAGTCCATATTGTCTCCGCCAAAATAAGTAGCGTATTCCAATAATCCTGAGGGGCAAAATTGTACCAACAACCCAGCATTCCAGCTCCAGTTCTCGCCCGAATACTGCTGATAAGCATCAGGTGTCGCCAGACTATCCGATGCTGCTTTACCCATCATATACACTTTTTTGTTCGCACAAAGTACCGTATAGCCTGCTTCGTTTCCTTTCCCGAAATAAGTGCCCCATTGTCTTTTGCCTTCTGCATTGAATTTAGCCAGGAAGGCGTTGGTTGTACCTTGCAGCAATTCCTGGTGACTGCCTGTAGAACCTATATTAAACGAACTCTGCGTCACTCCCGTTACATACACATTGGCGCTATCATCACAGGCAATGCCATATCCGAAATCGTGTAAATCTCCGCCATAGTACGTGCCCCATATTCTCTTCCCGGTGCTGTCCCATTTTTGTACAAAGGCATCCATTAAACAGGGACCGAAGGCCGGGCAGCCACCGATAATAATCTGGTGACCGTCAAACGTTGCCATACAGGTATCAGTAGGCATTAGCGCACCTTTGGCGTCATTGGTATATCCGGTAAGATAGACGGCGCCTTTGGTATCTAAGGCCATATCGTATACCGTAGACCATCCGTATTTTGTATTACCAATAAAGGTCCCCCACTCCTGGCGTCCGTCCTGGTTGAACTGTGCCAGGAAACCTATATGATCAGGCGTCCCACCCAGAAAAGGTAAAAAAGCATTTTTCGTAATAATGTAATCTGGCTGAGTATTGGGTAAAATGGCCTCCGTGCCGCCCGCTACGTATATTTTCCGCCCGTCTGCGCTTACCACAATTGAACCACCTTCCTCTTTACGGGAGTTACCCAGGTAGGTGCCCCATAGCCTTTGACCATCTTTATTGAATTTCACTACAAATAAATCGGGCCATGACCTCCCCGAGCGCTGCTCCTGGTGAGCGCCGGTTGTAGCTATACCACTGTCATTCCAGGTGGTTCCTGTCATATAAATGTTGCCCAAAGAATCTGCGGCGATACTATGCCCCCGGCCGGCTCTTGTTCCATAATAAAACAATTTATTCTCGTCCGGGAACTGATCATAGCCGTTGCTACCCAAATAGCCGCCGTAATAGGAGGCCCATAGTCTCTCTCCGGAAGAATTGAATTTCACCAGGTAAACATTGGCACCTTCCACCTCCTTTTTCTCCTGTTTAAAGCTCCCCGTGGTGGCAATATTATCGATGCTCAAAGTAGTACCTGCCAATAAAATATTACCCTCATAATCTGTAAACAAGCTATTTCCCGCACCATAATATCCTGCAAGGGAATTACCCAGGTAGGCGCTCATTTCATACGAGGAGCCACCGTAATAAGTTCCCCAATCAAAGGTCAGGACCGGGTCGATTACCAATGTACCACTATATGCCTCCGCTTTAAAACCAATGGAATAGTCTTCTGAAAGCGCGAAAGAAACATTAACTGCGGCTCCGCTTTCCTGTTCAATACTATACGGAATATTTTCCCGAACAGTTCCATAGGGCGTCCGCGCTACCAAGGCCCCCTGTTCCAGATTTAGGCTATTGTGCCCGCTAAAATTCAGCTTTATATCCGAAACGCTACCACCAGGATGTACAACAAAGTCATATTTTAAGGCGCCCTCCTGTACATATATAACCCAATCGATTTGGGGATAGATATTTTTGTAAGTTATCTTCTCGTAAAATGATGCCCTGGAAACACTTCCGTCATTATTATAATACAGGTTAAACCCCTCTTTTCTCCGCTCCCTGCTACACTGAACCGGCTGTGCAGCAGATCCTTCCAGTGCCATATCCATCCTGTAGAATTCATGTCCGGCGGGCTTTACCTCCTGTCCCGCAGCAACGGCGGCTTCGCGCCCCCTGAACCTATGCCACTGGTAGTGAATTTTCCCTTTGCCGACAAATATTTGTAGTCCGCCGGCATCTACCTTAAAATCAATATCGTGCCGTATTGTGCCATCAAGATCCCTGATCTGGCCCTTGTTTTCTATAAAACAAGGAGAGCGCCCAGGGGGAAAGCTTCCCGGAATGGCCTTCAGATTGCTACTTCCAGCCGATGCGCACACCTGTTGCAAGCTACAAAATACAGTACACAACAAGGTTGTAATTGTTATAATATTCCTCATAAAACTGGCTTTAATTCTATTCGCTTTTTTCAGTACGATAAGTGTCAATCATAATAGATCCCTCAACGCAGCGCTCCTTTTCTTTTAATGGCCCCTTATTCCACGCCAACCCGGTTTTCACATAAGGGCACCGGTCCGAAAGCACATCCTCTTCAACACCGAAGGGATAATGGGCGGCATTTAGTAAAATAATACCCTCTCTATCTATCCAATAAATACTCCTGTACCGAAAATGTTCCTCCTTTCCCGAAGCCGTATCCACCCGTACGTTCTGTTCTCGGGGCTTATCCTTTTCCGGTTTGCCCGAATATGTACAGCTTTGTGCAGACAACAGTCCGGCACATAGCACAATACTACAATGAAGCAACCTGCTATATTTCCTTTTCATTTCCGATTACAAATCTATTATTTGCCACCTGGCAAAAAAAGACTGTTTTCCGCCTTTTTACTTCCTTTTTCGCTAGGCGCAGGAAGCAGCAAAATAGCATATATTAGTGCCGCCATAATTTTGTAAGCATGGAACCGTTATTTTTTACCCAGCAGAACCCTATCCGGGCCAACCGACTATTATGGTTGGTTCCTTCATACTTACACCAGACAAAAAGAGTTTGCCTTTTACTCTTAATTATAAATTGCTTCCTGTCTACACAGGCTTTAGGCCAGGACAGGATGATTCAATTTTCTACCTACCCCGCCCAACAACAAAATGCACTGTTCCAGAGGGCTAATACCCAGATACGTTCCGGACATTACGATTCGGCTATTAAGCTTCTCCAACAATTATTGTATATCAATAGTATTCCCGGTCAGAAAACAACATTGTTACCCGCCATTTACAATCATTTGGGCGGCGCCTACATATTCAAAGGCCAATTTGATAAAGCCATCAATTACCTGCAAAAAGGCATTATGGCCAGTAAACAGGATAGCGACTCCGGCTCCACTATGCTCATTAAGATATACAATAACCTGTCTATCGTCTATAACCGTATCGCAGAAAATGAGCAGGCACTGGCATATCTGGAAAAAGCGGAAAAGATAGCTTATCAATACCACCATCATGATATTGTAGCCGCTGTCCTGGTCAATAAAGGGCGCATCTATAAGGAAATGCACCAATGGAAACAAAGCCGGAAGCAGTTTGAAAGGGCCTTGGGCTTCCTGGACTCTATTAAAAACATGGAAGGGGTTTACGGAATGTCCGTTTCTGAATTCCGGCAAGTAGCCTTAACCAATATGGGTTACCTGTTGCTGCAACAAAATAAGCCGCACAGCGCCCTGAACTATTTTGATCAGGCGTTGAAATTGCTTACGGCAAAAGATAACCCCTATAACAGTGTGCCAACATTGCTGGGATTAGGAAAAACATATCTCAACTTGAAGGACTATACCCGCGCTGAACAATACCTCTTGCGGGCTTATGTGTTATCTACGCAAAATAAAGTTGGCGACGGAATTACAGAGTCGATGGAAAAGCTGTCCCAGTTATATGCCGAAAAGGGCGACTTCAAGCAGGCCTATCGCTTTCACCTGGGTTATGTCGCCATGAACACGGAGATCAGGGGTAGCGACAAAATAAAAGAGATCAAAAATCTCGAAACCCGCTATAAGGTGGCAGAGAAAGATAAACAGTTGGCAGAGCATAAATTGCGTATCGCTGAACAACAAAAAGATATAGCGCAGAAGAACCTCTGGATATCCGGGATCACTATTGGAGGCTGTGCCATATTACTCTCCGGTTTTATGGCCTACCGTAACCTGAAACACCGCCAACGAAGCCAGTTAAGCGCCATTCAATTATTGCAGCAGGAAAAGGAAATTGATCTGCTCAAGGCTCTTATGCAAGGAGAAGAAAAGGAACGCAAACGGATAGCCCACGACCTGCACGACGGCATTGGCGGTATGCTGGCGGCAATGAAAATGAATTTCGCAGCGTTGAAAACACGGTATGATGCCCAATACAATCTAACAGACCTGGAGCCCCTGCTCCGTATGCTGGAAGACACATCGGACGAAGTACGTAAAACAGCCCATAACCTGATGCCCAGCATACTGTTAAAACACAATTTAAAAGAAGCCCTAACCGGCTACTGCGACCAGATCAGCAGCAGCGGAAGGCTCTATATCCGCTTTTATGCACGCCAACTTCCTGAAAGCCTGCCAAAAGATTTTGAATTGATGGTGTACCGGACCGTACAGGAGCTGATCCAAAACATCATTAAACACGCCGATGCCTCAGAAGCTGTAGTAGAACTGGAACATCGCGAAAAGAAATTCAATATTACGGTGGAAGATAATGGTAAAGGATTCCGTACCGATCAGTTGGACATTAAAGGATTTGGGCTCCAAAACATCCAGTTTAAAGTCCAGGCATTGCAAGGTACAATCCTGATAGAATCTTTCCCCGGTAAAGGCACTACAATATCCATATCTTTTGACGAAGAACATGTTCTGCAATCATTTGTCCGTCAAAAAACGTAATTTTCCTACCGCATCAACGGATAAAGTAACGATAATGAGTATAAAGGTTTGTATTGCAGACGATCATCCCATGGTTATTAACGGCCTGCTGAACATGTTATCCATCTACAGCCAGATCGACGTGCTGGCAACATATGCCAATGGTGAGGAGCTACAGCAAGGTCTTCTCAGTATCGAGCCGGATGTATTACTCCTGGATATTCAGATGCCGGGCCTGGCGGGTGATGAGCTGGCGCCCATCCTCCTTAAGTCATACCCTTTGATGAAAATTGTGACCCTGACCAATTTCGACAATGCCCTTTATGTCAATGCTATGCTGCAGCACGGTGTACAAGGCTATTTATTGAAAACGACTGATCCGGAGACGCTAAAAAATGCAATAGAAATTGTTGCACAGGGTGGAAAATTTACCGATCCAGCCATTGCCGATAAGGTACAACAGCTCCATACCATGAAAAAGGAAATTGGCTTCAGTCCTCTTACGCTCCGGGAGAAGGATATTTTACAACTTGTGGTAAATGGCGCTACGACTAAGGAAATAGCTTCCGCCCTGCATTTGAGTTTCTATACCGTAGAAAACTATCGCGCCAAAATCCTGCTCAAGCTGGATGTAAAAAATATGGCAGAGCTTACCAAAAAAGCCCTCATACTAGGCCTGGTCAAATAAACGTTACTGCGAGAAATATAGCCTTAGTCGCGGTTTACTTACCAACGGCCCTTCAATTACTATATCTTACCATATCAGAGCCCGCATACAAGGAGGAAGGATTAATGAATATTGGCCCCGATCAGGGGACAGTTCCTCCACGGCAATCGCATTTAAAGAGTTGGTTCATGTAATTGATTTTCATAATTTTGT
>JBEBWN010000166.1:0-8202 GCA_040392235.1 Taibaiella helva
TTCCAGGCCCATTTATTCTTTTGTCATTTTCATAACCTTTATCAAATTGTCTTTGTCGTCGAACAGGTAAATGAGGTATAAGCCCCTGCTCCAATTATGTACATCAATAGCCCTTGATCCGGTATGCAGCAATGTCTTGCCGTCGATGGATGTTATCTGTACTTTAATGGTGGCAGCCGATTGGATATAGAGCATACTGTTCACCGGGTTAGGGTAGGCCAGGATGGTGGTATGCAAAGGGTGGCTCTGTAAGGACGTGACATTTTCCACCAGATAAACTTCCGAGGTGTCGGTACATTGATTTTCCTGTGTCACCATTACCTGGTAATTGCCATTTTCTAGTACGGTATAGGTGCTGTTTGTAGCGCCATTTATCAATTGACCATTAAGCATCCACTGATAACCGGCATAATCTTGTGTGGTACTGAGCACGCGTTCGTTAACGCGGATAACCGGTTTTTCATTATCGCCCAGGGTCAGGTGCAGTATGGTGATGCTGTCGCAACGGCCCAATTCACGATAGTAGAAAACATATTCTCCTGATGTGGTTAAATCGGTGCCGGCAAAACGGTAACTACGGTCGCAGGGGGCATTAATTTCCTGCCTGAAAGTATCGGCAGGGCAATGCAACTTATGTACAAATATATCTGCGCCCTTGCGTATATTAGCGATGTAAGTGCCCGGACCCGGATCGAAATCAATATCAAACTCCTGGTAATAGCCCGTTGTATATACCGATCCATTGCGCCGGTCAACATCAATACCCAGGCCTACTTCCGAGTCGGCGTAGGTTGTAATGTTCGGTGGTTTAATGCCCCCCATTAGCTTAGCCCATTGAAAATTGCCGCTATTGTTGTATTTCAGTATAATAATATCGTTCCCCGAGTAACCCTGCATAATTGTTCCCGAGCTAATGTCCACTGTGGGGTTGCCATTGGTGTACCCGGTTACATATACATTTTCCAACGCGTCCAGGGCGATGTCCTGGCCCTGATCCATATTGTTGGCTCCGAATTGCCTGGCCCAGACAACATCGCCGTTGGCATTATATTTGGCTGCAAAACCATCCATAATCCCATTGGCCGTCAAATTGAGGGTTCCGGAACCGGTATGGAAATTAGTAGTACCGCCAAAATAGCCTGTGAGATAAATATTGTTTTGCTTGTCTGCTACCAGGGCATGGCCATAATCGCTATCCGTGCCGCCAATTGATTTAGCCCAGATATATAGACCGGAGCTAGATAGTTTTAACAGGAAAATGTCGGCGCTGTTATTGTTAGAGCTCATATTATTGGTAGCCGCGCCGGGGTTAAAGTCTACAGTACCCGAGTAATTGCCAGTAATAATGACATTATTTTCAGCATCGACACATAATCCCAAACCCTGCTGTTGTATACCACGGGCGCCGGCGGCACCTATGCCGTGTGACCAGGCAAACTGTCCTTTATTATCCATTTTGGCTACAAAAATATTATTGGTACCATTGGCTGTAATCGTATTTGTACCAAATTTTGCTGCTCCGCCAAAAGAGCCGGTAACGTACACATTTCCTAAGGAGTCGAGATCAAATCCTTTTGGTGTTCCTCCGAATGTAGTCACCCATTCAAAAGCGCCTTCCTGGCTCAATTTTAGTACAAAACCATCCATGTTCTTGTCT
This sequence comes from Taibaiella helva, assembly GCA_040392235.1. Taxonomy (GTDB): domain Bacteria; phylum Bacteroidota; class Bacteroidia; order Chitinophagales; family Chitinophagaceae; genus Taibaiella; species Taibaiella helvus_A. Next base: position 1,658 of record JBEBWN010000166.1, read on the forward strand.
GCGGTACGCATCTCATTACCGCTGCCGGGATCGAAATCCACTGTGCCGGAATAATAGCCCAGTAGATAAACGAAACCATCTTTATCCGTTGTTACTTTTAGTCCCCTGTCCGAGCCGCTGCCCCCTATACCATAAGCCCATTTAACTAAACCTGTTGAATCTTGCTTACAGATAAAGGCATCCAGTGATTGTGCTGTAAGCGCCACCTGGTTACCGCCCCCCTCGCCGAAAGTTACCGTTTGTGCAATATCGCCGGTAGAATATACATTACCATCATGATCGACATGGATACCCATACCCATTTCGGTGCCGGCGCTGCCGGCAGTCATAACACGGTCGAAGGACAGTTCCTGCGCCGTACCATCGTAATAAGACAGGGTTATGGCTACGGTACAAAATGTAAATACTTTTCTCATAATCATTGCTTTTAAATTTTTCGATTAAGATTGCCCCAATCACAAGACAAATTTATTTTTTACAGCCTTCATTGTGTTAGAGCAGTTGTACCCATTTTTGTAAAATTGGGTAGTACTACGTAGTTCTGGCGGCAGGCATGGAAAGGCTGCAGCCTGCATGCTATACGCGAAAAATAGGGAAAAGCAATGGAATGGATACATAGGTTACGGCCTTAAATGCGGCGGATCAATAATACCCATTTCTATAGCTGCCTTTAGTAAACCCAATGGGCTCCTGGCTTCCATTTTACGCATCAGGTTAAAACGGTGGCGTTCTACCGTCCGCACACTTAAAAAAAGTTTTTCCGCTATTTCGTTGTTATTCAACTCGCTTAAAATCAGGTTCAGAACGTCTTTTTCCCTGCTGGTAAGGTGTACTTGCTCTGGCGAGTCCTGCGGCTCCCTTTTCCTGTAGTGAATAAAACTATCCAACATTTGTTGTTTCAATGACGGTTCAATAAATTCTTCGCCCTGGGATACTTTTTCTATGGCCGTAACCAGGGTTGCCGGGTCGGTATTTTTCAATAGGTACCCGGAACAGCCGTTCCGGATCATGGCCCTGACATAAGCTGGCGAGTCGAGGCTGGTTATGGCAATGGTCTTTATACCGGGATACTGCAGGGTTAGAACTGCCGCTAACTCTTTACCATTTTTGTCGGGTAGTAATATATCCAGTAAAAGGACGTCTGGGCATTCCCGCTCTAATTGCGAAAGCAGGTCAGCGGCTGTATGAAATGTGCCGTTGATATGTATATGACTGTAGGGTTGTAACAGGTTTTGTATGCCTGCTACAGCCAGGGGATGATCGTCTACTATAAAAACTTTGATTGGTTGCATGGTACATCTTATTTAAAAAGTTCCCTATTGTGGCCGGAGACACTTAAACCTGTTCGAGATTGAATTCTAATCCGATACTGCTGCCTTTGCTGCCGGAATCAATATGAATAGCGCCGTTCAGACTTTGTACGCGGGCTTTAATGCTTTTTAATCCCAGGCCTTTATGGCCTGCTTCGCTGTGCGAGAAACCTATACCGTTATCCTCCACATCAATACCCAGGTGCTGGTTATGGCAGCTTAACTGGATATAGACTTCTGTTGCCTGTGCATGTTTTATGATGTTCTGGAGCAACTCCTGTATAATCCGGTATATTGCTAGCTCGAACTGGATACCCAGCCGGGGTATAGGATCCAGTTGTTCCAGGTGTATTTGAAATGGTACGTCTTCTTTCAGGCTGTTGCACAGGTAGAGCACGGCCTCAAAAAGACCATTGTCGAGCAACATGTCCGGCATCAGGTAGTGGGCCGCTTTGCGTAATGATCTGGTGGCATTATCCAGTTGGCGGATTACGGGTTCTATTTGTATTTTGGGTATACAATACTGCCGGTCATTGAGTAGAGCGGCCATATTCATCTTCACTACCGAAAACTCTATCATGATACCGTCATGCAGGTCGTTGGCGATGCGATTACGTTCTTTTTCTTCCGCATCTATTATTGATTTCATTTCTTTTATTTCCTGTTGCTTGATCAACCGTTGTACCCTTTCGTCCTTTAAAGCCTGTTTATGTTTATAGCTTTTTTTCAACAGTATGATAAAGATTAATGCCGCTACCAGGCAGGTTAGGGCAATGCCAATCCATATGTTACGTTTATAGATGCCCCCTTGCTGTTTGTTGATCAGTAACTCATTTTCTGCCAGCCGTTTATCTTTCATGGCTGACCTGTAGCCTGTTTCCATGCGTACAATAGCTTTTCTGCTTTCCATATCATTGATACTGTCTGAAAGCTGCCAGGCTTTATGCTGGTGTTCGTAGGCGAGCTTATAGTTCCTTTGTTCTGAATAAAGGAGGGAAAGTAATTTATGGGCATCCTGCTGATCCCTGGGTATATGGTATTGCTCTGCAATAGACAAGGCTCTTTTGGTATGCTGTATAGCCAGGGGCTTGTTGTTTACTTTAAGATAGGCTCTTCCCAGTGTTGCGGCTTCGCCGCTGCGGTAGTAGGGGAAAATGTCTCCTTTTGTGGCCATAGCTTCCTGTAGATAAGCTATAGCTTTTGCAGGCTGTTCCTGTTTTAATGCCAAATTGGCCAGGTTGACGTAGGATTTGTGTACCAGGTTGGGTATATGATGTTCCTGTGAAATCTGGAGGCTTTTCAGGAAATAGGCCTTACTTTTGGTCGTGTCGTTTATTTCTGCATAAGTTGTTCCGAGGTTTTGCGCAATGGATGCCAGCATATTATAGTTTCCCCTTGCCTGTGCCAGCTTTTCGCTTTTTTTCAGGTAAAACAAAGTCTTGTCATACTGTTGGATATCGTTAAGCAATGCTGCAATATTACTATACAGCTTTTCGAGGGCAATGCTGGCTGTTGGCATCTGTTCCCGAATGCTAATAGCTTTAAGATAGTACTGGATGGCTTTATTGTAATTACTTTGGAGATGGTATATAATGGCTATATTATTATATACAGAGGGAAGCATAGTGTTTTTGGCCAGGCTGGTGTCGCAGATGCGGATTGCACTGTCGTAATAGGCGAGGGCCCTCTCCAGGTTCCCCGCATTGCTTTCGCTCAAACCTAGACCAGTAAAGCCTTTTACCAGGCCTTCGGTATACTTTATTGTTGTACTGTGTTGAATAATGCTATGAAACAACCGCCTTGCACTATCCCTGTACCCCAGCTCCAATGCCGTTTCCGCTGTGGTTATCCATTTCTGCAGGGCAACTATATTCCTGTTCTTTGTTTCCTGGGCGGCCAGGGCTAAATGTAGCCCGCACAAGGCCAGGATGGCTATAGCCATACGCCCCATACGTTGCGGAGAAGAACGAATATTGTTAAGGAAGGTCATATTCTACATAGCATTAATAATACCTGCTTATGAAATTACAGTATTATTTCTGTTGGAGAGCGATTTGCAGAAATTTGCGTAGTACTACCCAATTTGAAAAAATGGGTAGTACTACGCTGCCCCTTTTTTATCCTGGCGATGTACATTTGTATGACCGGAAAGTAAATAATCCTCATGGGGAAACGTTGGACAAAGCTTCGTTTCCCGCATGAGGATCAGGGGTATATTCAGAAAAGAACCTGTTGGTATTAATGGTTATCGCTTATGAAAATCACCGGATTGCGGCAATACTATGTATATCTCATGAGTAACAGGAGCCGGACGAAATTTCTTTCCGGTATAACGGTTGACCTGGAAGGCTTTTTAACGGATCAGCTGGGTATAAATCCTTTAACAGACAGGGAGGACGACTATCTTGTATACTTTGAATTGTTCGATGATGTGCTGGCCGCGGTAGAAAGAGAGATCGTAATTAATGCCTGTTCTGTGAAAAAGAAACAGGCTTTAGCCGGTTCCTTCTCATCCAAGGACCTGCCGCCTTCTCTTTCGCGCATAGCCCGCATATATATGCTTCAGGAAAATATAGTTTAGGGCTGGTTGGCACTAGTGTCTAGTCAAAAGCGAAAAGGCAAAACCAAAAAGCCTCAAGCATTTGTAAACCAAGATGATAGTCTAAAACATACCCCTAAATGTACCCCTGACAAGACACTGGCATAATGTTTATAGGAAAGAAAACTTGAAATTTACGCCGATTATGTTTTTATCGTTGTCTGATTTGAAATTTGTGCCCAGGGTTAACCCTATTGACGTAAGTGAATTTATAGAGTAGGTCAATCCCATATGGAACAGCCGGTCTTTAGGAGATACGCTGGAAAACATAATACCCAATTGCACATAAGACCGCTGGGTAACGGCAGGGCTTACTTGCCGGAGAAGGCCCCATTCCAGGCTTACAGTTGAATAGCCCTGATCAAATTTGTAACCTGTATAGCCGTAGAAGACAGCCACATTCAAGCCTGCGTAAGGTTTGATCTTTTCGCGGGATGCGAATTTGTAGATAAAGGAAGCTTCCAGGTAAGGCGATATTTTATTTTTATAAATGATGCCACCCATACTGCTATAAATGGCCAGGTGATCAAATAGACGATAGGAAATGACTTTGGTGTTTTTTTCCTGGTCATAGCGTAGAGTATGGAAGTCGTCTTTAGCGGGACGTTTGTTTACAAACAGGGCAATAATGCTGTCTGCATAAGCTTCCACACCTTCCATATAGCCTGCCGTAGTATCCAGTTCCGTAATCTCATGGATGTCTTTAAGTATAAAAGTATATTTTACAATCCGGGGCACCTGCTTCGTACGGGATGCAGCAAAGTATCCGTTGTTTTTAATGATCGTCAGCGTATCCATCGCTGTTTTCAAATTGTAATACTCATTACCCTGCCAGGCCAGTTGCATTTGGTTATTATCTTTTGATTGCCGGAGATTAAGGATAATTGTCTGCTCATTGTCCGGAATATTCATCAGCATACTTTTGGTTGTTGTTTCCTCTTTGAAGGAATCCTGCAGCCGTAATACATGGTCACTGGCCAAAGTGGTAATATGAGGCAGTACGCCTTTTCCCTCCCATTCATAAATGTTGGAAAATTCGATCATCAATTTACTTTTCCCTTTTAAATTCAGCAGGATTTGATGACTTTCTTGTACTTCATCTTCAGGAAAAGGGAATCCGCTCAGTTGTAGGTAAGACGCTTCCTGAGCGTGTAGCAGGCCTGCCTGTAGCAATATGAGCATTACGGGTAATAGTCTGGACATCATTTTAGATTAGATTTTTTTAGGTAATTGGCCAGCATAGCAAAAGGTTTTTCTTCGTTATGGGCGCTGGTTTCTATGGGTTCCATTATGCGTGTCCATATTTGCTGTTGTACCGGAGGTGTCATTTTTTCCGGTTTCTGGCTGTTTTCTATGTCGGATAGGTAAAGTATTTTCCTGGGTTTGGCGGCTACGGTGGGCTCGGGCGAAAAAGTAATGGGATCATTGCTTATGCCGCCTTCAATGGACGCAGGTTCTGCTGTTTGTTTTTCGGTTGCATTATTTTCGGGGGATTGGGGCAATGCCACCGGCGGTATGGTTTTTCGGGCCTTTGTTTCTTGCCGGGCAATAGTGCTTCCGGTATCGGGATGCGTTATCCCGGGCTTTGTGCTGGCAGGATCCGGCATCGTTGTGTCTGCACCCCGGCTAAGCAGGACAGGTACCGGAGGGGTATCCCTGAACAGGAAAAAGCCAAGGCATAGTCCTGCAGCTATGGCCGCGGCATGTGTCCACCAGGAAGGACGTATCGAGACCTTTTTCTTTTGTTTATCTTGTATATGTGACCATATCTTTTCCGGGTCGAAAGCTACCCCTGCGTCTTCTGGTGAAGCTTTATCCAGCTTGCTTTTAATGTTTTTATCAAAGGAGTTGTTCATCGGTATCTGTTTTGATCGCGAATATTATGCTCTTGCCGTTGTTTACGAATGCGCTTAGTAACTGTGTCAAAATAACTTCCACTTTTACAAGCCTGGGAGATGCCTCCACGCTGGTCGGCATGACGGTACGTGAGGAAGTTATTTTGACTATTATACTTACTTCTGATCTGCCAGCCTGGTTTTTAACATCGCTCTCGCTTTATGCAACTGCGACTTGGACGTATTTTCTGAAATATCCAGCAATGCGGCGATTTCTTTATGCGTTTTGCTTTCAAAAATGTAAAGGTTTAGTACAGTACGATAGCCATCGGGTAAATTCATTATTTGCTGCATGATCTCTTTGGTCTGCAGGTTGCCTAAGGGCGGGTCGCTGCCTGCTGCCTGGTGTTCATATTGCTCCAGGGAAATGATTAATCTTTTTTTCTTTCTCATGAAGGCCAGGCATTCATTTACCACTATGCGGGTTAGCCAGGCTTTCAGGCTTCCTTCTCCCCGGTAACGGAACTGGCCGATCTTTAAAAAGCATTTCAGGAACGCATCGGAAAGAATTTCTTCCGCATCGTGTTGCTGAACAACGTAGCGAATGCAAATAAGATACATTTGTTTTGCATACAGGTTATATAAACTGCGTTGCGCAAACGGGTCCCTTTTTTTGCAGGCTTCGGTCAGCGATAGTTCGGTCATGGAGAGAATGTCGTATCTGTTTGTTCCTGTTTATTAAATGCGTATTAAGGCGCCGGGGTTGCCTGGCGGAAAAAAAAGTACAAAAAGATTTTGAAC
>JBEBWN010000167.1:0-8157 GCA_040392235.1 Taibaiella helva
AGCCAACACCTTACTTTGCACCGTAGCGTCTTCCTCAAACAATTTACGCATCACGGCCCGCATCTCAGCATCCTCATTCACCAACTCTGCTATAATATCCCTTGCTCCCTGTAAAGCCGTCTCTGCATCTGCAACAGACTCGTTTATAAAGGCCAGGGCCTCTTGCGCCGGGTTCCTGTTATCCTGTTCCAGCAGCAACAAAGCCAATGGCTCCAAGCCCTTTTCACGAGCTGCCTGGGCTTTGGTTTTACGTTTGGGTTTATAGGGCAGGTATATATCTTCCAGTTCGTTAATACTGGTTGCCTCATCCAGTTTCTGCTGGAGGGCTTCGGTCATTTTGCCCTGCTCTGTTATTGTTTTTTCAATAAAGGCTTTCCTCTCAGCAAATTCCCGTTGGGCATTCGCTTCATCACGTATTCCCTGGATTTGTAATTCGTCTAATGCACCGGTCCGGTCCTTCCGGTAACGGGCAATGAAAGGAATAGTAGCTCCTTCCGACAATAGTTCGAGTACAACGGAAACCTGTTTCTCTGTAAGCGACATTTTTTCCGCTACAGAAGCGGCGTATGCAATCATTTCAAAATTATTTAAAGGACGGCGAAGGTAAAGAAACCGCCGTAATTAATCGCGTATTACCAGAATATCGCCCTCCGCGTTTATTTTTAGTATCCTGGAAGGCCTGGCATCAGAAGCCTCATCTAACCGGTGTTGCACCACATAATCCACTCCCTTGCGGATAGCCGGATCGATATCAGCAAAAGATACAGGAGAAGGCTTTCCGCTAATATTGGCGGAGGTAGAAACAAGCGGCGTTCTCATCCTTTTAATTAATGTTTTACAGAAAGGATCGCCGGTAACCCGGATAGCGATGCTACCATCTTGATTGACCAGGTTGTCCGGTAGCCCTACGGCTTGTTCATAAATAACGGTAGTAGGCCGGTCAAATGCCTTTACCAAACTTAAAATATCCGGATGGGGATTGGCCACATAACGGAATATATCTTTGGCTTCGGCCAGCAAAATGATCAGGCTTTTGGCATCGTCACGCTGTTTGAGTTGATAAATGCGCGCTATGGCCTCCGCATTGCCGGCATCACAGCCAATGCCCCAAATAGTATCTGTCGGATACAGGATCACTCCGCCCTCCTGCAATACAGCCAGGGCATTATTTACTTCGTTGTTCACAGAATGCATTAGTTATCACATTATAAATGTGTAGAATACAGGAGATTATTATCCGGGCTTTAGGGTATTCAGTATTATGTATTATATTTTGGCTTCAGGATTAGTGTATGAAGCTTATTACTTTTTGGCTTTGCGATTTCACTGTTGACTCTTTTACATTACTGCAACACCAGCTTCCGCACCATCACTAAGCCCGAAGAGCCGCGGAGCCTTACAGAATAGAGTCCACGCGGATACCCGGCAACAGGGAGTGATGTAGTACCTTCTATAGTACCCTCCCAAACGACACGCCCCAACACATCTATGAGGTTTAGTGTTGCCCGGATACCCGCTCCAATACTAATATGCAGCACTTGCACAGCAGGATTGGGGAAAATAGTTACCCTATTCTGCCATTCCGGTTCTGCAACAGATACCAGGTTACTATCTACAATACGCAGATCTTCATCCGAAATATCAAAGAAGACATTATTACTTCCCTTAACCTTTATGCGGGCCCTATTAGTAAAAGTATCCGGGATGGGCACCATAGCAGAACCCGTATTGGGCAGCTCATTACCAATTAAATAGGGAAAGGTATGACCGCCATCGACGGAAAGATAAATATCGACCGTTCCCGCATTAATGGGCGCTGCATTAGTACCGGCTACTTCCCAGGTTACCTCGGTTTCCTTAGCCCCCGCCAGGAAATCTGCCGCAGTATTCGGCGCTTTTACCCTGAAGAGCTGGTTGGTGCGCACCACATGCAACACCAGCGAATCGGGCGACAGGGCAAAGGCGCCATAGCCGTCTACTACCGTACGGACACTGGCCTTAAAAAAAAGATTTCTTGCCACCGCCGGAAGACGTTCGCCCTTCATACTGATTTTGTCTTTCACCATAGAATCGACCTGAGGGAACACTCTTTGCCTGCTGTCCTGATAAAAAAAGCTCCGGAAACTGGGACCTGCAGTAAAATAAGCACCGCCATCTTCATTAGCTCTCAGATTACCCAGGTTCCATTGCTCCCAGTTATATAATAATGCTCCGGCATATTCGCTGCTCGCTTCAGGGCTTTCCAATTCGAAAAAGGTAAGGTAAGGTATTGTATAACTACGGTTCAGAGCCGGCATCACCGGCGGAATTATTCCCGTGCTATCGGTACCGCAAATGGCCACGTTCTCTATGAATTCGCTGATCTCAGCCAGACTGGTAGCATGAAAATAAGCATCGCTGTTCATCTGGATATTATTAAGCGGGCCACATATGCCGGCGTATCCCATAATGGTGGTGCCTCCTCCCGGCTCGTAAGCCGATTCTTCGTGTTCCTGGCTGCAACGGTTAAAAGTGTGCCGCGCATTAAACTGATGTCCTATTTCATGCGTTACATAATCTACGTCAAAAGGATCGCCTACCGGGTTTAACGATCCGGTGACACCCATTGCTTTTTCCTCCAGGCATACACAGCCCAGCTGTGCAATACCGCCACCGCCGGTACTAAATATATGCCCGATATCATAATTAGATATGCCTATCACACTATTGGTATTACTCAGGTTTTGCAGCATTAATATACTGCCGGAGTTATTGGCGGTAAAAGGGTCGTCCGATGGATCCAGGTATACCAGCTGATCATTATTACTAATAAGTTTGAAGGACACGGAAAGTTCCCGTTCGTATATGCCGTTTACCCGGTTTAGCGTTGTAGCCATTGCTCCTACCACCGTCGACAGTACCGGCGTGCTGCCACCAACAGCCTTGGCATATTCACCGGTGCAGGATAAGGCCAGCCGGTATGTTTTACGTATCTGCCCGTTTTGCCGTTTTGCGGCCCCGCTTATATTTGTATTTCTTTCCCTTGCCGCAACTGCACTTTCATCAATCCCGCAATACATCAGTTGATCTTCCGACCGCCGGTAGTCTTTTTTATAATACACGATGTAAAGGTCATCGGCGGTCTGACTATAAGGGTCTATAAAAAAGGTCTGCGCGCCGTCGTATACCATTGCATGAAAGCCCCTGTCGGTATAATCTACTTTAACGGTAACAGACGGATCGTCCAGGGCAAAGCCGGTATAGGTCCGGATACCACGAAATTTCTGTTGCAGCTCTTGCTCCATAACCGGGCTCGCCCAAAGCCGGAAGGTTCGCCGTGTATTTTTGGGCGTAGGTAATTCTATTGAGGCGGTTGCTGCCGGGGCATCATATAAATCGTCGAGGACGGGCAACAAGCTGCTTGGATGCAAACCGGCAACAAGATACGATTCCGGCAACAGCTGCGGCAGGCCCTGTTGTGTAAGTGCATCGGCTGCTACAAAATACCATAAGGCGGCTGCAGCCGCATTGGATTGGATCGTTAGGGCGCCGCAGCATATCAGTAAGAAAAAACTATATATACGTTGCATAGGATATCGGGCTATCAAACAAATAGAACGGTTCCATATAGGTGCCGTGTTCCAGGTTGACCATGCGACCGGACGCGCCCGGCAAAAAGCCGGCTTATAAAACCGCAGTTGTAAAGATAGTATGTTTTCCCTTCTGAAGCAGGGCCGGGATGCAAAAGCGACCGCCGGACACAGGGAATAATTTTCTTTTAGCCCGGGCTAAGCAGACGCCGGAAGCATTTTTCATACTTCAACTTAATGAAGTAACTTTACACCCTAAAAAACTTAACGTTTTCGAATATTAACATATGCAAATATCCTATAACTGGCTATTAGAATACCTTCCCGCTCCTATTGCCATCGACGAACTAAGTTCTATTTTGACCAGTATTGGCCTGGAAGTAGAAACAGTCGAGAAATCGGAGGTCATTCCCGGCGGAATGGAGGGCCTGGTTATCGGACAGGTTGAGCATTGCGAAAAGCACCCGAATGCTGATAAATTAAGCATTACAACGGTCAACATCGGGCAACCCGAGTTGTTGCACATCGTTTGCGGCGCCCCCAATGTAGCCAGCGGGCAAAAAGTGATCGTAGCGCCGGTGGGTACAACTGTTCATCCTCTAAAGGGCGATCCCTTTCTTATTAAAAAATCCAAAATCCGGGGTGAGTTGAGTGAAGGTATGATCTGTGCAGAAGACGAGATTGGCCTGGGCAGCAGCCACGAAGGCATTATGGTACTTCCCGTCGAAGCTATCGTAGGTACCAGCGCAGCAAGCTACTTCCGCATTCCTCCTCCCGATTATACGATTCATATTGGTTTAACGCCCAACAGGAGCGATGGCAACAGTCATATTGGTGTGGCCAGGGACGTATGCACCTATATGAGCCATCATAAAAAAGACAGCGGAGCCGAATGGCAGGTGCGCTTCCCGGCCCTGGGTGATGTGCAGCCAGCCACGACATTGCTGCCTTTCTCGGTGCAGATAGAAGCGCAGGATGCCTGCCCGCGTTATGCCGGTATCACATTAAAAGATGTTCAGGTGGGACCATCCCCCGAATGGCTGGTACAGCGGCTCCAGACGATAGGCATCCGGAGTATTAACAATGTTGTCGATGTAACGAATTACGTACTGCACGAATACGGACAACCTCTTCACGCATTTGACTATGATAAACTGGAAGGCCATAAGATCATTGTCCGCTATCCGGCCGAAGGTCAGAAATTTACGGGCCTCGACGAAAAGGAAAGAACTTTATTACCTTCCGACCTGATGATATGCGATGCCCGGACTGAATTGTGCATAGCCGGGGTTTTCGGCGGCCTTTATTCCGGCATCAGCGATCAAACCCGGAATATTTTCCTGGAAAGCGCTTATTTTCAACCGCAAAGTATACGACGGACCTCATTACATCACGGTCTGCGTACGGACGCTGCCACACACTTTGAAAAAGGTGTGGATATCGGCATGGTTATCCCTGCCCTGACCCGCGCCGCAATACTGATATCTACGATAACCGGCGCACAGATTGCCTCAGGCATAGAAGACCTGTACCCCAACCAGTGGGAAGCCCCTTTAATTAAAGTGGACTATGCCTATATTAATAATCTTTGCGGTAAAAATTATATAGCAGCCGATGTAGATCAGATACTGACCGCATCCGGCTTCAGCATCCGGCAAAAGAACGATACTTATTTTGAAGTAGCCGTTCCCAGCAATAAACCGGATATTAAACAACCCGCTGATATTGCTGAAGAAATTTTGCGCATCGACGGACTGGATAATGTACCTATTTCCGGAAGGCTCAGCTATTATCCGGGCAGCCAATCGACACCCACCATACGGACCTGGAAAGAGCATATCGCCGACTACCTGACCAATGCCGGCCTGCAGGAAATAGTAACTAATTCCATCACCAACAGCAAGTACTATCCCGGAAACCCTGCATTGGTGCATATGATCAACAGCTTGTCCAGCGAATTGGATATTATGCGACCCTATATGCTGGAAAGCGGCCTGGAAGTGATAGCGTACAATACCAACCGGAAACAACAGGATTTACAGTTGTATGAATTCGGCGATGTGTACCACCTCGAATCACCGGGCAAGTACAAGCAAACAGCTATGCTTGCTTTCTGGGTATGTGGCCATACCTCTGGCCAGCATTGGCAACACCCCGCCGTACCCGCAGATATTTTCTACATCAAAGGATTGTTGCAGAACGTATTTCAGCTTTGCGGCATCCACAAAATACAAGAGTCGGTAACTGATGGTATTGTTGAATGGAAAAGAGGGAAACAAACCATAGCCAGGGCCTATACTGTTCCGGCTGCCCGGAAGAAGATTTTCGATATCAAACAGGAAGTTTTCTACGCCGAAATAGACATGCAGTCCCTGGTAGATGCCATCCAATCCCGGATAAAGTATGCAGAGCTGCCTAAATATCCATCGGTTAAAAGAGACCTGGCGTTGGTATTGGATAAACAGGTTTCCTATAACCAGGTTGCGGCTATCGCACAGGGACAGAAATGGGAAGCGTTACAGCATTATGAACTCTTTGATATCTTTGAAAGCGAAAAACTGGGCATGGGTAAAAAATCACTGGCGCTGAGTTTCACTTTCCAGCTAAAGGAACGCACACTAACGGATGAAGAGGTAGACAATATGATGCAACAATTAATTAGTTTATACCGGAAGGATTTACAAGCACAGATAAGAGAGTAAAAAATTGTATGTCCTTTTTGTTTTATGCTTTTTTACAGACGGCTGCCGGATTAGTGGTAATTTTATTACTTTCACATCTCATCATCTGCCCAAACAATGCATGAACTGGAATTATTGCAGCAAAAACTGGATCAGCTACTGAAGCGCTTCGCTTCGGCGCTGGCAGATAAAGAGCGCCTGGAAAAAACAATTGCACAGCAATTGCTGACGATAGAACAGCAGCAGGAACGGATAGACAACCAGGAAGAAGAGCTCCGGGCACGTGGAGTTGCCGATTCGGCCTATACAGACCGGGATCGCGAAAAACTAAAAAAACACCTGGACAAAGTGATCCAGGCCATTGAAAAGAATATTGAATTGCTTTAACAGTGCCACTGACTACAATCCCATTTTACAAAATACTCCGGCTTGTTCCGGCCGGATTAGGATTTATTTTCCTGGCCGGCTCCTGCGAAACCAATGAGCCGGAATGTTATGAACCCATTATTGTTAGCGCTAATTCCCTGTTTCAAACCTATGATTCGGTACAACAAATGATGCCGGATTCTACGTTTACCATGGTAATAAAACCTAAGGATACCCTTTTAAAATCTCCCGCGTTTTTAGCGCTGGACCTGGACTCTATATCCTACTATGTAGGCGGCATCAATACAGGCACTGTTGGCGTGGCCTTAAACCCGGAAACCGATTCGATGCGGTACCGGGTACAAACCGACACCGCATCGAGCCTGTACGATACCCTTACCTTTTTTTATCAGCCCATACTGCATTTTGTGTCCAATAGCTGCGGCTATACCCATTATTTCAAGCTGGATAGTATCCATACCACCGGCAATCTCTTTGATTCTGCCGTGCTGTCCAACGTAGAAGTGACCAGCGACATTGCTACGCGGCATATACTTTTATACCTGCGTAGATGAGGATTTTTTTTATAAAAAGATGGTTGTGGCTTGTAGTAGCTGTACTTTGTCCATTCCTGGTCATAGGACAATCTGCCGATTCGGTCGCTCCCGCCCCCGCCCAGGCATCGTTTCCTTACGTACATCAGCTGCGTATAGGTTTCGATATCAGTAGAATAGCATTCAACCTTATGTATCCAAGCAGGATAGCCTATGAAATCCAGGCGGATTATGCCCTGAAAGGCAAATCGTACCTGGCGCTGGAAACAGGGTTGGGAAGGGGTAAAGTTGACTACGAAAACCTGAAGTACAACAGTAATGGGTATTTCCTCCGGCTGGGCATAGACCAGTCGCTGCTGGACCGTTTGCATATAAACGACTTCGATATGGCTTTTATCGGTGTCCGCTATGGCATGGGCATCGGTTCGCGTAACGAAGCCCACTATTTTGTGCCTTCTCCATTCGGCAAAGGATCTTCGGGCACAGTGCCTGGCCAGAATTTCATGGTTCACTGGGGCGAGTTGACCGCCGGGATCCGGGTTGAGGTATGGCAAGGCTTGTTTGCGGGATGGAATTTACGGGCAAAATTCCTGCTCAATTCCGGGGTATTTAAGGAATTGGCGCCTAACTACATCCCCGGTTACGGCAAGGGGGATAAGTCAACTGTTTTCGATTTCAATTTTTACATCAGCTATGCCCTGCGCTGGCAGCATAAGCCGTAATAAAGTTCGATTCCCCTCTCAAAATCGTCATAGCCTTTTTATAGTATTTGCCAGAATAATTCATCTTTCGATAGCCCTCACTTGTAATGGAAAGATTTCAGCACAAAACCGGGGTCATAAAATAATAAAGCCGCCGGAGATAGGGTGTACAAAACTACGTTCCAGGAAATGATGTGCGTTTAAGGGAAAAACTCCGAAGGGCTTTAATATAGATAGCCGCAGGTTTCACCTGCGGCTATCTATATAGGTACAAATCCTGCAAGAT
>JBEBWN010000168.1:0-8137 GCA_040392235.1 Taibaiella helva
ATTGACCTCTAATATACTGATTTCTATAGAAGTAGGAGTTATTTAGCAAGCCCTATTTAAAACAGGTGATTGGACGAGTGATTCCCGCCCCAAGGATCAGGAGCCAGACCCGGAGGTATCATTATATAGTGCGCGTTGGTAATTGAATTCAGAGCATTGTTTGCATTGGAAGGGCACATTGGTATTAAAATCCGGTTGACTTGTACAACGCTTGTTGCTTGCAACTGTTTGGAGCGCCACATTTTAATGCCTAGCCAGGGGCGGGCAGTTATAACAGTGCACAGGACCTGTCTTATGAAGTTCAGTAGAAGTGGGTTCTTTTGGCAAAATCCGGGAAGCTGGAATAGCAGGGGCCTCATATCCCGCTATCGTTTTTTACAGGATGAATTATTGCCGGCTTGCCGCTATTTTGGGAGCAGCGGCTTTCTTTTTGTTTTTGATATTATGGATAATCTTCTTGCCCAGGAATAAGGCCAGGTTAAATGCCTGCCATTGAATAAAAGAAATACCGATTTTTCGTGCTACTCTTTTTACAACCGGCCGTTTTACAAAAGGCGTATGATCGGCTTTTGCCGGGTTAATATTCTTGCTTTTTCTTTCTGTATATAAAGATTGGCCGGAGGATGGTTTACTTTTCTTTTTGCGCCGGAGCAAATAGCTACCCAGGCTTATTGCCAATTGTTGCGGATTAAAAAAGGTTTGTATCCAGTTGTCTTCAATACGTTTCACTTTATTCCTGATCCGTTCCTGGTCCAGGTCTAATTGATCCATATTGCGTAATCTTCTTCTTGTATATTTTTTGGGCATAAGTATTTTGGTTTATTAAATAAGAATGCCTGTATCACGGAAATATCCTACTCATCATCTTCCTCTTCTTCAAAAGGCTTATTATTCTTTCTCTTTTTCCCCGGTTTGGTTAAGGGGCCGATCAATAGTCCACCGAAAAAGCGGATGATACGTCTGCTGCTCATGAATACGAAAGCGGAACAGAGCAAAACAACAAGGGCTGTGGCAATATAGCCCCATATTTTACTGTCGAACCAGGCGCTCAGCACCTCAGCTATACCCAGGAAAATAAAAAAGATAGCCAGGAAGGACAGGAATATGGCGATTATGATAAAAAAGAAATAGCCCATTACATTGACTAATCTTTCGATAACCTCCAGCCGGAGAAGTTCGAATCGTAGTTGTATGTATTGGGCTATTTTCTCCTTAATGGAGCTGACCGGATTTTTCAAGATAAATACTCTTTTTTTATTATTCTTAAAATTTAAGCACTGAATATTTCATCTTCAATATCCGAAGCCTTCCTTCCCAGTTTTGTTTTTAACCGGTCAATGCTGTCTTTCAATCGGTCAATTTGTTCCTGGCGTTTATCTTTGTCTGTTCCTAACACGTATCCTACTGCTGCGCCAACTGCTGCACCAATTAAAAGAGTTGCTACTGTTTTACCTGCATTGTTTGCCATAACTTGTTGATTTTAATTGTTATTTAGAGTTCTTCACTACAAACAAAACTACAACCTTAGCGCTGTTTTTGTTCGACGAACCGGATTTTTTAATAAAACCTTATCATTTGCCAGCTGATTTTAAGCGAAGCGAAAATGTATTAATGATTTTCATCTTTTTTGAATAGAAGCTTGCAGCTGTTTTGGGAAAAATCCTTAACTTTCCCCATTCTTCGTAATAACTATTTAGGGCATTCACCTTAGTTAAAAAACTCCGTTATATATAGCTAATATATGGATATATTAAAAACCAATGGTCTCAAGCAGGTCACGTTATTAATGTTGATCGCCTTTGTCGGTATTGTGTTAATATGGCAGTTGCATTATTTTATTCCGGGTTTCCTTGGGGCTTTTACGCTATATGTATTGCTGCGCCAGATTTTTTTTAAACTTACGCTGATTCTTCGCTGGAAGAAATGGATTGCCGCGGTAACGCTGATTATAGCCTGCGTTGTTGTTTTTATTATTCCGCTCTGGTTATTGGTGCAGATGCTGATTCCTAAGTTTCAGTATGCCTTCAGTCATTCCTCCGAGCTGCTGGAACAGGGTAACCAGTTTGTGCAGATCGTTAACGAGTATCTCCCGCAGTTGCGCATCGACGATCAGAAGATTCAGCAAGGCCTGCAACAGGCCATTCAAATGGTGCCCACATTCCTGAATGCCACAATGAGTGTTATCATGAACACGCTTACGGCTTTGTTTATTTTGTACTTTATGCTGATGAGCGGCAGGGAAATGGAGAAACGCCTGGTGCGCCTGCTGCCGCTAAAGGATGCCAATATTGATTCATTATGGACGGAGACCCGGAACATGGTTGTATCCAATGCCGTAGGTATTCCACTATTAATGCTGTGTCAGAGCATTATTGCTGTAATCGGGTATTGGATTTTTAATGTAGAGCAGGCATTGATCTGGGGTATACTTACCGGGGTGGCATCGATAATCCCGATGGTCGGTACCATGATCGTATGGGTGCCTATTTGTGTGGTAGTGCTGGCCAACGGGCATATAGGAAGCGGTATAGGTTTGATCCTGTACTGTGCCGTAGTGGTATCGAATATTGATAACGTATTGCGTTTTACGCTTTTGAAAAAAATAGGAGATGTTCATCCTTTGATCACCGTGTTTGGCGTTATCGTCGGATTACAGCTGTTTGGTATTATGGGCCTTATTTTTGGTCCGCTGCTCCTGGCTTATTTTATATTGCTCATTAAAATTTATCGTCTGGAGTTCTCTTCTTCCCGGGGGATATCCTCTACAGAGGACGCCGCTTTTCCCCAACAGCCCGGGCCTCTGAAGTAAACAGCCGGATATTAATAAAAGTTATTCCTGCCGGATAGCCGGCCGGATAACGGTGAATGCATATGCCTTGTTCGCTTTTCCCTAACTTCGCGAAAGCGTTAAGCGCCCAGTTTATTACATAGTTCATCAAAAAATCATTAAGTGTCTGAAATAATTCAGCTTTTACCCGATCACCTGGCCAACCAGATCGCCGCCGGAGAGGTGGTTCAAAGGCCCGCTTCTGTTGTAAAGGAGTTGTTGGAAAATAGCATTGATGCGGGCGCCACCCACATCCAGCTTATCGTGAAAGATGCCGGTAAGGAATTGATACAGGTAGTGGATAACGGTGTAGGCATGACACCCATGGACGCCCGTATGTGTTTCGAACGCCATGCTACATCAAAGATCAGAGAGATAGATGATCTTTTTTCTATACGCACAATGGGGTTCCGGGGAGAAGCCCTGGCTTCGATAGCGGCGGTAGCCCAGGTGGATCTCAAAACCCGGAGGAACGATGACGAGGTAGGAATACACCTGGTTGTAGAAGCATCGGAGGTGAAGAAACAGGAGCCCGTAGCATGTGCCGTAGGAACCAGTTTTTCGATTAAAAATCTTTTTTACAACGTTCCGGCCCGGCGCAAGTTCTTAAAATCGAATACTTCGGAATATAAGCATATTATCGACGAGTTTACCCGTGTGGCAATGGCCTACCCGGAAATAGCTTTCCGTCTTTTCCATAATAATGCGGAGCAGTTCCATTTATCTGCCGGCAATTTAAAAACCCGCATCGTGGATTTGTTGGGTAATAAATCGGAAAAGAACCTGGTTCCTGTAGATGAAGATACCGAATTGATCCGTATTCACGGGTTTATAGGTAAGCCGGAATCGGCTACCAAAACAAGAGGCAACCAGTTCTTCTTTGTCAACAACCGCTTTATCCGCAATGCTTATCTAAACCATGCTGTAACCTCGGCTTATTCCGGCCTGATCGAGAAAGAGAGCTTTCCTTTTTACGTGCTGTTTATAGAGCTAAACCCCTTGCGGGTTGATGTAAACGTGCATCCTACCAAGCAGGAAGTGAAATTTGAAGACGACCAGATAATGTATGCCTACGTACAATCGACGGTGAAGCATGCTTTAGCTAAATTCAACATTGCCCCTTCGCTCGATTTTACGCTAAATGAAACCATCCAGCAGATGGAGGCGATCAGGATACCCCAAACCCATGTGCAGAAAGAGAGCACCCTTCAGGGGTATCTTTCGCATTCTTTCAGTGAAAGGGGGAAAGCGCATTTTATGGAAAAAAGTGACGACCGGCAAAAATGGAAAATGCAGTCCGAAGCCTTTTTCCCGCCAATGCCTACTTATCTGCCCTCGGCAGCAGAGCCGGCCCAAACAGAAATATTCCAGGAAGAAACACGCCAATCGCAAATGGTGGTACAATGGCAGGATTACCTGATCAGTACCATGAAATCGGGTGTATTATTGATGCATCAGAAAAGGGCTTTAGAACGCATTCATTACGAAAAATTGCAGGACAGGGTTCAAAAAGAGCAGTTTGTATCGCAGCAATTGTTATTTCCTTCTACTTTGTCCGTTGCGCCTGCTGATGCGGCTTTATTGGAAGACCTGCTGCCCCTGCTGAAGAAAACAGGTTATGATATAAGCCCCTTGGGCGGAGGCACTTTTGCCGTACAGGGTGCACCGCCCGACGTACCCAATGGCCGGGAGCAAACTTTGCTGGAGGAGATATTAGAGCAGGTAAAGCATGAAGCCACAATATTAAAAGATCAAAGGCAAGATAAGTTGCTGAAAACCATGGCAAAGAGAATGTCTCAGCCCGGTTTTTTGACACAGGAAAGCGCGGCCCTTCTGATTGATGAACTATTTGCCTGCGCGCAACCCCAATATGCGCCCGACGGAGCTAAAGTATTTAGCATATTACCGAAGGAAAGCCTGGATAGTTTACTATAGCCAAATGCAATGTGCCCTATTTGGGTAAATTGTTGAATAGGCTTACATTTGGCATAAATTAACTTACTGGTAATTTTTAGTTCAACCTCTTGTTTTTCTTAATCAAAAACATATTTTTGCCCCGACTATTTTAAGTTTCAATTTTTCAAACAATTAATTTCGTAAAAAACAGAATTATGGCAGACGTAAAAACAGCCACCGCTAGACCTTCAGGAGCATCACATTCAGCCGGTAAACCCAAAAATTCTAACCACTTCTGGATCAATCTGATCATCGTATTAATCAGTATAGGCATAGGTTGGTGTATCCGTATTTTTGTTTTGGGTAATCCTGATAACTTTAATGATCCGGAAACGAAGCATATCCCCAAAAACTTCCTGGGTAATATGTACTTAGGTGGTTTTATCGTTCCCTTCCTGATCGCTATGTTTTTGGTGATGCTTTCTTTCGTTATTGAGCGTGCCGTAACAATTTCTAAAGCAAAAGGTAAGGTAAATGGCGGTGAGTTTGTTAGAAAAGTACAATACCACCTGGCTAATAAAAATGTTGATGCTGCTATCGCAGAATGCGACAAGCAAAGTGGTTCTGTAGGTAATGTAATGAAAGCCGGATTGGTTAAATATAAAGAAATGATTGCTGATACAGAGTTAAACACCGATCAGAAATTATTAAGCATCCAAAATGAAATCGAAGAAGCTACAGCATTGGAATTACCTATGTTGGAGAAAAACCTGGTTTTCTTATCTACTATTACTTCTGCTGCTACACTTTTAGGTCTGTTGGGTACGGTAATCGGTATGATCACCGCCTTTGCTGCGATGGCAACAGCCGGTGCTCCCGATCCGAACGCTCTTGCCGCCGGTATCTCCGAAGCCTTGTACAACACGGCATTGGGTATCGGTACATCCTTCGTGGCGATGCTTGCTTACAACTTCTTTACAACTTTATTAGACGGTATCAATTACAGCATTGATGAAAGTGGTTTTACTTTAACACAAAGCTTTGCAGCTCAATACAAATAATGAGCAATAAATTTTGTGGAAAAAAATCAGTTCTTCGTCTTTTAAATACAAAACAGTAAGAAGATGCCTAAAATAAAAATGCCACGGAAAAGCACGAATATAGACATGACGGCTATGTGTGATGTTGCTTTTCTGTTGCTTACCTTCTTTATGCTGGCCACCAGCTTTAAACCACCTGAGGTTGTAACAATACGCACGCCGGGCTCTACGTCCACCAAGGCTATACCAGAGGGATATGTGCTCATTACTTTGGATAAAAACGGCCGGGTTTTCTACTCTGTAGATGACGTAATTGCCAAAAGGGCCATTATTGAGCAAATTAACCAGGATAAAGGTTTGGGTTTAACAGCCCAGGAAATGCAGAATTTCGTAATCGGAGGCGATATCGGCGTACGGTTTTCCCAGTTGAAATCCTACCTGGCTATGGATCCGAAAGATCAAACGGCTTTTGCTAAAACGGCTCCGGGTATACCGACAGATACTACCAATGACTATGATGTCAATGAGCTGGCTTATTGGATAGCGACTACCCAGTACCACCTGACCAAGGGCCGGATAGCTATTAAAGCCGATGGTGAAGCTGCTTACCCCGAAATCAATAAAGTGATCAGCACTTTAGGAAAACAGAAATTGTTCCGCTTTAGCTTTATTACTGATCCTAAGGGCATTCCTCCCGGTACAGCGCTCTTCGACGAGCAACACGGCGGGGCTAAGGCACAATAAGGAAACACAATTTCAAATTTCTAAAAACATTATAAAAAGAAAATATCATGGCTGAAATAGAGGTGAAGGGGAAGAAGGGTACGCCCAGGATCGATCTTACGCCTATGGTGGATCTGGGCTTCCTGTTGCTTACCTTCTTTATTATGACAACAACCATGTCGAAGCCCAAGGCTATGGAAATCCAGATGCCTTTCAAGGATGAAAAGATGGAGGATGTAGATAAGAATAAGATCAAGAACGATGAAGCGCTGACTATCCTGTTAAGCAAAGATCACCGGATCTATTATTATCACGGCATTGGCGACGACCCGGCTAACCCACCGAAAGTAGAAGTAACTTACTTTAAAGACCAGGACGGCATCAGGGATGTGCTTATTCAAAAGAAGAAGACGGTACAGAATCTGATCAGCCAGGGCGTATTGGGCGCTAAGGATCGTGTGGCAGTTATTATTAAGCCCGACGACGACTGCACTACCGACGATCTGATCAATATTTTGGACGAAATGACCATTAATGCTATCCCCGTATATGCGGTGGTGGATATTACGCCGGTCGACAAGGAGTTTATTGCAGCTACAGAAAATGCTAACCCTGGTGCGCAATAGTTGCAAACATACCCGGAGATAACAGGAAATACCGTTTCCCCGCAACAAAGAAAAATATTATGAACATAAACAAAATTTTAAACGCCGACTACCTCGATATCCTTTACGAAGGACGGAATAAAAGCTATGGTGGTTATGAGCTGCGCAAAAAGTATCAGAAGCGCATGACAATTGCGGGTTTGATCGCAATGCTGGTTGTTGGCGGAGTGTTCGGTTCTACATTAATCAAACCAAAAAAAGATGTTATAGTAGAAGCGCCGCCGGAAATAAAGGATGTAAAATTAACAGATCCTCCACCGGTCGATCCCAAAAAACCACCACCACCACCACCGATAGCACCGCCGGCACCAGTAAAGCCGACGGTGAAATTTACGCCACCGGTAATTAAAAAGAATGAAGAGGTAAGGGAAGAAGAAAAACCCGAACCGCCAAAACCGGAAGAAAACAAAGTGGTAGGACCAAAGACCGTGGCCGGATCGGATAGCCCCGATGCTATTGACCCCAGTTTAAACACGAATCCCGGAACCGGCAAAGGCGGTCCCATTGATGCGGGTCCACCCAAAGAGGAAATATTCAAATCCGTAGAGCAGATGCCGGAAGCGCCTTTTGATGTGCCGAAATACCTGGCGCAGAACATACGGTATCCTTCGGCTGCCCGTGAAGAAGGTATCTCCGGAAGAGTAGTGCTCCAGTTCGTAGTAGACAAAGATGGTAGTGTTACAAATGTTACCATTTTGAGGGATATTGGCGGTGGATGTGGTAAAGAAGCTGAGCGTGTAGTAAAAGGTATGCCGAAATGGCGGCCTGGGAAGCAAAACGGGCAACCTGTTAAAGTGTATTACACCTTACCTGTTTCCTTTACTTTGCAGTAATTAAATCTGGTTCTCCAGACACTAAATAGCTGGGATCACCTTTCGGGGTGATCCTTTTTTTGCCTATTCTATTTTCTTTTTGGGTAATAGGGCAGTAGCTAATTAGGGTCTGCTGTTAAACTCAATTGGGTGCATCCCCCAGTGTATAAAGTA
>JBEBWN010000169.1:0-7957 GCA_040392235.1 Taibaiella helva
AATGGCCCCATACCGAATACTTAGGACATAAGGCCTCCCTACTAGTCCTTAGCAGGATTAACCCTTTTCGTTGAAGGATCGCTATTGTAAGCGCCGCTGCCTTCGATAACCATATCAAATTGTACACTGCCGCCTGATGCGCTGCCCGGTATTACGTTCTTTATATAAATAAATGCCCTGATCGCGTTATTCAGTTGCAACATATACACCGATCCGTTTTCAGGGCCCATAGCGCCGGCCACAAAACTCAGGTCCGCATCACCACTATTATATGCCCTGAACTTGACATCAAATTCACTCCATTGTAAACCGGAAGCCAAGGCCTCGAATTCTGCCTTGCTCATATCCTGGTCCAATGTCGCTGCATGGGTTATCTCGCCGGAGTTAAGATTGGCAGCTTCCCAGTAATTCAACCCGACACCGGCCCGGTTGAACAGATTATTTTCTTCATCCTCTTTGGAAAAGGCCTCAGAATAAGCATTACCCGGGAAAGTAAGATACAACCTATTGTTCCCATACTCAGAAAAATACATCATAGACATATAGCCCTGCTCTGAAAAAGCAAGAGCAATATCCTTAACTTCCCCGGTTTGGGTTTTCAGAAATTGCCCGATCTTCGTATTGTTCTGATCGCCCAACATCACATCCCGGTAAACCACTACCCATTTATCCTGGGCTGGCATAACAGGTTCGGACTTTGCTTTTTTCTCGCAAGAGAACAGGAGAAACAGGGATAATATCCAGAGATATCGTAAATCGGCTACGTTGCATATTTTCTTTTTCATATAGCTACTTTTTAGAAAGAATGTTTATTCGATAAAAGTAGTCAGCGCAGCATTTGTGAAACGCAGTAATCGCCGAAAGGATATAAATAATCGCTCAACGTACAAAAGCCCCGTATACAGAGATGACCCCTTGGGGTAATAATAGCCCTTTACCATACAATGCTGCCCGGAACATGCCTTCTATAGATCGCCTCCCGAACGCCAATTCTTGGATAAATAGTGATGGCGCAAGTCTTGGAGCTGCGCCATCACCGTTTTTAATATGATTTGTAGCATTACTACGTTAAGATAATACCTCCGGGAAGCAACAACGCATTATTTAGCTTTTATACCCCTTACATGCAGGTTTATGGACACTTCCGGCTTTATATAATGTTCATCAGACAAAGTATCGGCAGCAGCATAGTTCATTCCCCATTTTGTCCTGTCTATAATAACCTCGGCATCTATTTCAAGCTCTTTCTCTTTAACGGCTATACGCGCAGGAAAATGAACGGGTTGTGTTACCCCAAGCATAGTAAGATCGCCAGCCACCTGGTAGTTGGCTCCCGCCACTGCACCCGAATCGTTGCTGCTATATGTGGCTACTTCCCGGATAGAAAATTGCAGGGAGGGGTACAACACCATGTTAAAGAAATCGGAGGATTGCAAATGGGTTATCAGTACCGGTTTCTGCTCATCGGGCAGGTTAAGATTTTTCAGGCTGCTTAAAGGCATGGTAAAAGAGCCTCCCGTCACTACGCCGTTTTCCAGGCTTATTGCCGGACCTTCTATGGCAATTGTGCCTTCGTTGAAATAGCCGGTCCTGAGATAGCCCTTCCAGGTGGCGAAAGAATTCTCCTTGGAGAGTTCATAATGCTGCAGTTTGTTATCATCTTTACTGCAGGAGGCGGCCAGTATGGTTGCCGCTGTAACCAGGGTCATAAATGATCTTGTCATCTTGATCTATGTATTAAAAAAAAAATTTCAAAGGAGCAGAGAGGTACACGCTCCGGAAAAAGGCGCGAGGATTCTCATCTTCTTTCATACCGATTTACCTCGTTTTTAAGCGGCTTTAAGCTGGACAGGTAAGCATAGATAGCTTCCAGGTCTGTCTCTTGCATACCACTGTACATTGTCCAGGGCATAGGCGTGTTCAGATCATTTTTACTGAAATAGGCAGGCCGGTAGGTACTGTCAGCATACTGTTTGAACTTTCGCACAAACAATTCGCGCGACCAGGATCCAATTCCTGTTTCGGTGTCCGGCGTGATATTCGGAGCCCGTACAATACCGGCTGGTTGCTGAAAAGCCATTCCGCCACCAAACTCCGATCCCGGAACAATGACGCCATTCTCCCTTTTACTATGACAATCTGCACATCCGGCCATTTTTACCAGGTATGCCCCATACTGCCGGCGACTTGCATATGGGGGCCGTGTAGACAGGGCAGGCGCTTCTGGCATGGTATTGATTAAAAAACGGACAGGAAAATCAGCATCAGAAAGGGGTATACTGCTTTGTACAGGAGCTAATGAACGCAAATAAGCAATGATATCCTGTATATCCTCCTTGTCGAGCTGACCGTAATTATGGTAAGGCATCACCGGGAACAAGGCCCGGCCATCTTTACTCACGCCTGCTGTTATAGCCCGGAATATTTCTGCATCTGTCCAGTTGCTTAATGCATAGGGCGTAATATTGGCGGCATAAAAATTACCGGGAAAACCAGCCTCTCTTCCGAATCGTTCCCCGCCACCGCCGGGTAGTGCCCCTTTCTGTGGAGGTCCGCTAAACCGGCTCCAATCCCTGATACTATGGCAATCCATACATACTGCAACGTGGTGGGCAAGGTAGCGGCCCCGTTCAACGTGTTCGTGTAGTCCACTTACCTTAATATCCTCCGGTATGTCGATATCCGGTAAAGCCACCTTAAGGTAAGTACCGGCTAATAGCAGTAGCGCAACAAAGGCAAACGTAATAATCATAACGTATTTAAAAACCTTCTTCATGAGTAGAATAATTTGAGTATAAAATTTACCGTTTACCTATAGGTTGTTCGCTATACCAGGCGCCTGTTAGCGAGCAAGCAGACGGACATTGCCCACTCGTGCCGGATAAACAGTAACATACCGGGAGGAACACATCCTGTTATGCGGGTGCAAAACTAATGTTACTGCTCCTGCCCAAAGCAAGTCATCGATAGACGACGACCACAGAATATATAAGCCCGCATTTATCGATCAATAGCAAAAGGACCAGGAATAACCGACGACCGATACCCCGGGATCTACCGGTTGTCCAGGTCAATATACATAGTATCCTGCCCGGACAATATTAAGGTCCGCTTTCGCAGCGAGCCGGCTTGGAATATATGCTATACGGGCACCCTGCACAGCCCCCATTGCCAATCTGCCCCGGTAAAGGGAAGCTTTATCCTACTTTTTTTAGTCCTTGCCGCCTACTTCCAACCCAGGCATGTATAATTTTCGCTCCGTCTATCGACCAAAACCTAATTTCATCTATATTCCTTTCCCATTTCATATTATATATTAATTTTGCTCTATCTAAATACATAATATATTGACCCGGAAATACCCGATAGGGAAACACATCGTTTTTTGGCTGGCTGCGTTCCTGCTGTTAACCTATATATATGGAACAGCATACGAGAGTTTCGAGCTGGGTATAAAGGTTATAGCTATGCTGATGCCGGTACATATGCTTTACTTCTACCTGGTAGACAATATTGTAGTCAAGCACTTTTACTTGAAAAGCCAATATGGGAAAGCCTTCGTTGTAACCTTATCCCTCCTGGTGCTTATTGCGCTCTTATACCGGCTTATGGAAATCTTCATAACGGATCCCTATATCTATCATTTTTACAAGCAGCATGACGATAATTTTCGCTGGGACAGGATGAAAATGAGTTGGAAGGAACAATTAGCCAACAGCATATTTTTCGTAACAGCCATCGAAAGAAGCAATGCCGTAGTATGGATCGGCATTACCCTGCGCCTGCTTACTCTATCACATGAAAGAAAGCAAACCGCCCTGCAGGCAGAGTTAAGTTCCTTAAAAGCGCAATTACACCCGCACTTCCTTTTCAACTCCCTGAATAATATTTATTCTCTCTCGCTCGACAAATCCGAAAAAACACCGGAAGTGGTTCTGGGCATTGCCAACATCCTGCGGTATTCTCTGTACGAATGTACCGCACAACTGGTGTTGCTCAAAAGGGACATTGAGATCTTCCAGGACTACATCAAACTGGAAAAGATCAGGTACGAAGAGCGTCTCGAACTGAATGTATTTATTGACGACCATGCCCCCGACCTGCTGATAGCCCCCCTGCTGATGTTGCCCATGGTAGAAAATGCCTTTAAACACGGCACTGCAGCAACTATTGATATGCCCTGGATCAATATCCAGTTATATATACAAGACCGTAATCTTACCCTGAACATCAGTAACAGCAAGCCGGAAATGAATCCTATTGCATACGGCTCTGGCGGACGAATAGGTATTGAAAACGTACGCAAGCGCTTAAACCTGCTTTACCCCGGAAGCCATTCCTTAAACTTCTTTGATGAAGAAGATTGTTTTATAACCGTATTAAATATAACGCTAACCAATTGAACCAATCATGACTATGCCGCTCAAAACATTCATAGTAGACGATGAACCCCATGCTATCGAGGTAGTAAGGAAATATATTGCACAAATTCCGGGCATTGAATTGCTGGGCACCTGCCGTAACGCGATTCATGCCTTCCAGGAGCTCAAGAAGAAAGAAGTAGACCTGATATTTCTCGATATTAATATGCCGGGCCTGTCAGGCACCGAACTGGTGAGAAGCCTGCAAAACCCACCCCTTGTTATATTTACTACGGCCTACCAGGAGTATGCCATTGAGGGCTTTGACCTCAACGCCGTAGACTACCTGCTGAAACCCATTCCTTTTGATCGTTTTCTGCGCGCCGTAGACAAAGTATTAAACCTGCATAAGCTGCAAACAACCGTACAATCGGTTACAGAGGCGGCCAAACCCGTCATTGCACCACAACCTTTTTATATTTATATGCGCATAGACCGCCAGCTTATAAAGCTGGATACGGAAGATATTCTTTGGATTGAAAGCGACAAGGATTATATCAAAGTTGTTACCAACAAACAGACGCATATCACTAAACAAAAGATCAGCGCAATGGAAAACCTGCTACCCATATCGGCCTTTTTAAGGGTGCACCGTTCCTTCATCATACCCCTGAACAAAGTGAAAGGATACAATCCGAACTATGTCATGATAGGCAATACCAAAATTCCGATCGGAAGAAATTATAAACAGATTTGCCTGGAAAAATTCAACCCGGGTAATCAGACGATGCCCGTATTCTTTGAATGCTGACGTTCCGTCAATTCGCCGACTTGCCTTAACCCACCACACCCTCATCGCAAGGTACGAAGTGATCTTTGGTACGCTATGCAAAACCCTTTTATAATTATTACACGAATCTCTCCCACCTTAGCCTGCTGTCATGTCACGGGTATATTTTGAGGTATATTTTAAACTGTCAGCTTGACGTACAAATGCCTGAGGCTTTTGGTTTTGACTTTTTCACCTTTGACTTAACCCCCAATCCTCCATACAGTAATCACGAGGGGCAAAGCGTCCCCCCAAAGCATTATCCCCTTCTTCCATCAATAAAAGATAATTTATACCGACCTAAAGTGGTGTACATCGATATTATTTGCCGGGGTATGGAAAATGTATCAAACTTGCAAACGGTAAAGAAGCCGGGGTTTTAAGCCGCTCGGCATCCAGGAGCCAGCGTACTACCTGGTAGCCCTATACCATATCTATCCGTTTTTTAATCATTTAAAATACCAACCAACAATGAAACGTATTCATTTCCTACTGCTTCCCTGCCTGGCGCTGGTAAGCTGCACTAAAGCCCCCAACGAAGCAAGTCCCAATGGCACCTGGGGCGAACAACCTGCACTAGCCCAAATTGACGGGCATGCAGACTTTCATCTTTCAGAAAGCGAGTATTATGTTAACGTCATGGGAAATGCTTTATCCAGGATGCCCAATTTTCCGGCAGCATCTGCCAAACCGGGTATAGCCAGGGGTTATGTCGCCGATTTAAACGGCCAACCATTAAAGGGTGCCCATATAGCAGTGGCCTCCTCCATGACCGGTGGATACTATTCCAGCGGAAGCGCATTGACGGATGCAAATGGATACTATGAATTCACAATTCCCATGGGCGCGGCATATTTTTTCGGCACGGCCACAACAATAACATATAATGAAACGCCGGTTGTGGTAGCCCTCTATCCTGTTGGCGGTACAAGCTCCTTCCCTTCCGGCCAGGGTGTAGTCAAAAATTTCGTATTACTTTCATATGGCCTCGGCCATCCCGATGAAGTAGCGCAACAACCCAACAATGAAAGTAACTATTACGGTGGTGCGTTACATTTTGATTTCAACATCAATTATGCGGGCGACCCTTATCAGAATCCTGAATATCTGCCTGAAGACGGGATAATTGAAATAGAGCTGATACCTGCCCAACCGGCGCTTTATGGTGAGACAAGATCATTTTCGATTTCCCGGCAAATAGGCAGCTCCACTGCTTTTAGTATCCACAATATACCTGTAGGAGAATACACCATTAACGCCCGGTTAAGCGACGGAACCAGGTTAAACATGCAGGCTACCGGACCTCAGGCCAACGTGTATCCCAACCTAGGTCTCAAACCAGACAAGGCCTCCGGAACATCTACTGTAACCTTTACACCCAATTATCAATACACGCCCGTAATGGTACCGTCATTTAAAAGTAACTGGGATGCCCTTAATATTACTCTGACACGATAATACAGTAACTCTGGAACTGCTTTGTGCCGCGCAACAACCAGGGAATTGCATTGGCGTATCGTTCCGAAACAATATCAATGTTCCGCGAATCGCCCCTTTTACCTTAACCCTCTACCCTGTCATCGCTTCGTGCCCCGCGATGACAGGGTATCCTATACAACACCGTATAAAAATAACGCGCGGCTCAGGTCATGCCCGTCTTCAAAAATTAAACGCAAAGAGCCCGATAGTTGGCAATGGAGAGATTTGCTTGGCACAATACGCATGATGGGAGGAAGGTATACGCGACGGCGCCTGCGCCAGAGCGGTCAGCGAAAAGAATAATTCAACAAAAATAAGGCACGGGCAAATGCCCGCACCCGCATGAAAAACGCACCGGAACCACCGTAGCACAACAATAAGGTTACTACCGAATGCTTTCCAGCGTAGTTGTAGAGGCGGAGTTGGTTTCCATCTTTTTAATTTCGCCTGTGGGAAGGGGTACTATGGTTACCAATGTTGCCTTCGACTCCTGTTTTACAATGCCTATACCATGCGCCATCCAAACAGTTATCTTCTCATTGCCATTCCCGGTTTCCTCGCCCTCACCATGCTTCGTGGTTATTTTCATATCTACCTCATAAGAAAATTTATTACAAGTAAATGTTCCTGCGGGAACTGTAATTTGCTCTACTTTAGCCAGACCCGACATATACAGTAATTCCTGTGTCATGGAACAGGCTGTACCATTAGTAACATAGTCTATACGTTGCCCCTGCAGCAAAGGCCCATCCAAAGAGATTCTACTGCCATCCTTCAATGCATTTTCCATTGTTTGGTATGCGGGAAAACCAAAAAGTTCCGCTTTGCTAACCGTGGTATTAGGCATAGCTTCCAGCACTTTTATAATTTGCTGCCACATTTCCGGAACAGCTATTTCGTTATAGGTTTTTCCCTTTATCGCGAACATTTTATTGTCCAGCGGCATGGTAGTATTCGCACTTTCGATCACCGTATGCAGATTAAATACTTTTATGCCCGCAGAGTCTCTTTCTCCGGTGATCCACTGCGTGGCTGTTCCCGATCCGCTGCCATCGCTCTTTATTGTATACAGGAACTTTTTATTCTTCGCAGGGATAAAGGTGGCGTTTGACTTTGGCTCAGGATTGCTGACCGTTTCCTTGGTACAACTGGCCAGGGTAAGGGTAATCATTAAAACGGCCGAAAATGTTCGACCAGGAAGGATCCTCTTTTTGCGATACATATTTATAAAAGATTAACTCTATTTAGTCATATTCGTAAGTAAATGAACTTTTTGACCAATCGTTTG
>JBEBWN010000170.1:0-7951 GCA_040392235.1 Taibaiella helva
ACGCCACCGCTGCTTTTCTGTCCTTGGCGAGCGTTTTCTCTTTTCCCCGAGGAACATTTCTCTAGGGAATGATCATCATCTACCTTAGGCAAGTGTCGTTTACCTGGGGAAAACGATGGTCTATTACCCGGGAAGGCTAATAGAGTGTAAGAAATAATTACCGTATACGCAAATTCTACAGAATCGGCGCTACAGCTCAAAGGCCGGCGGGTTGTGAAAAGGCTGAGTTTCATTGCAAATGTTTGATAGTCAAACTTCTGTGGGTTATAAAGCCAGCACAATACACTCAGTCTGAAATTGTGTTTGGTTTCTGCGGTTATAATGAAGGAGGCAATGGGTAAGTAGATATATAGTCAGCTTTCATTATGTTGTTTTTATTTTTATTTATTTCATTCTATGCTCATTCCTTTTTCCTGCTCCTGGTAGAAATCTGAAATAGGAGTAGTAATACTCTGTTTACAACTTCCCCAAAAAGATAATTTCGGCTTAATATTTACATAATGCCTGATAATGGCTAAATCCTTAAGTATATGAAGTATATTTTACAAAAATGGAAGTTCCGTCTTGCGGCGTCCCTATTGACCTTTGGCGCCGTAACCGCTGCCAGGGCCCAGATTATCACCATTGGATCGGGGCAGGATGATTGGATGAGTTTTAATCCTATCAGTTACGGATACTTTTTTGAAAGTACCAGTACGGTGCATACCCAACTATTGTATTCTGCTGCCCAAATCAAGGCGGCAGGTGTGGCCGGCCCCGGCCTTCTGGACTCCATAGCATTTGATGTATCAGAAGCCCCGGCCGGCGCGTTGACGAACTTTACGGTGAAGGCCAAAAACTCGGCTTTTAATTCTTTAGACTCTTTTGTAGCTACTAACCTGACCACTGTAACCAGTTTGCCTTCCCATAAAGCCGATAGCGGATGGAGTTGGATTAAATTCCAAACGCCTTTTTATTGGAATGGGGTAGATAATATATTATTTGATTTTTGTGCAGATCCCACTAAGGCAAAAGCGCTGACCGGGAAAATCAGGATGACCTTCCTGAGCGACTATGATCCCAGTACCTGGTTTTATAAAACCGGGACAAAGCCTTTATGTGGTAATTATACTGATGGCTATGGTGCCGCTGCAACAGCTAATCTGAAAATGTCGTTTCGCGCGGCATCTGCTTGTACCGGAATGCCGGTTACAGGCGTCATTGCGCCTTCCGGTGCGCTGACCAGTTGCGCTAATCTGCCCGTATACCTGGAGCTGGTGAATGCGCCCCAGGCTAATGTGAAAATACAATGGCAAAACTCTGTAGAGGGTGGGGCCTGGACAAATGTTCCGGGACAGGGAAATGGTACAGCCTATACGGTCAAAGTACAATCCAATGCCCGTTATATAGAATACAGGGCGCAGATGACCTGTGCTGCCAGCGGCCAAACTTCTACGAGTAATGTAATGCGTATCAACAGGACGGATAACCCTACCTATGCAAAGCTTCCCTATAGCCAGGATTTTGAAAGCTGGCGAAGCAAATGCGCTACATCTGATGTACCGGACACTTGCTGGTCGGCGTTACCGCCTACAGGTATTTCCTCCTGGAGACGTGAAGATGAGGGTGCCACCGCCGATTGGAAGGAAGATGTAGATCCTTACTACTACTATCCTTTAAGTTCTACGGGAAGTCACTCTGCCCGTTTCCAAAGTTCTAAAGCCAGCAAAAACGGCAGTCTGAACCTGCACCTGAATTGTGAGGACCAGGGGGCTAACGAACTGCGCTTCGATTATTATAATAAAACATCCGAGGGCCTTTCTTTCCTATACGTATTGATGTCAAAAGATGACGGTGCTACTTTTGATACCTTGAGCAGCCTGGACGCACAGGGCGTAAAATCGGCTGCATGGCATACTATGGTGATTCCGTTCACCTCTGTTTCGCCAACAACCATTATCCGCTTCGAAGGACACAGCATAGGTTATCAATCGGGCGATTTTGATATGGGTATTGACAACTTGCATATCTATCCTGCCTGTAAAGAAAAGCCGGTAGCCGGTGTTATCGATTCCTTGTCGGCCTGTAAAGGTGAAGGTGTGCAACTGTCCTTATCGGGGACTTCTAAAAATGGAGGCCAGGAATGGTTATGGCAGAAAACAACTGATGGTATAGGCTGGGTTGATGTGCAGGGTGGTAATGTAGAGCATCCGGCTACTTCAATAGACGAAGACACCTGGTTCCGTTGCATCGTGACCTGCACCGCCAGCGGTATGAGCGATACCAGTGCTCCGCGCCTGGTAACGATAACACCGTACTATAAATGCTATTGCGCATCCGGTTCTACCGTGCCCAGTACCAATATCAACCTGGGTAACATTAAGA
This sequence comes from Taibaiella helva, assembly GCA_040392235.1. Taxonomy (GTDB): domain Bacteria; phylum Bacteroidota; class Bacteroidia; order Chitinophagales; family Chitinophagaceae; genus Taibaiella; species Taibaiella helvus_A. The sequence goes on from JBEBWN010000170.1 coordinate 2,365, forward strand.
TTAGCAGCCAGCCCGGCGCAAAAATACTTTTAGACAATGGCAACCCGCTACCACCTACCAGCAACCTGGAAGCCCGGAAACATTATTCCGACTTTACCGACCTGGCGCCTGCCCAGTTATACCGCGATAGCAATTATAGAATTAACCTGACCTTTTTTACTGAGAATGGTAAAAACGTATGGCCTATGATGCCGGAATCGCAATCGGTAGTATATATAGACTATAACAAAAATGGAACGTTCGAGCAAAGCGAAAGAATATTCTATGGTGTAAAGGAAATGGACATATTTGTCGATTCGTTCGACTTTAAAGTGCCTAAAGATGCCCAGTTGGGTATTACAGGTATGCGTATTGTAACGAATGATGAAACATGGGATAGTGCAGCTATTACAGCCTGCGGCTCCTATGGTTACGGAGAAACAGAAGACTACCTGGTGAGAATAAGTAATGCCCCTTGTACTGGCATTGAAGAAACCGGTATGCTGGCCGCTACCGATACCTCTTTGTGCCCCGGCTATCCTTTTACGCTGGTTCATTCAGGTGCTGATTCGGCAGCCGGTTTGATTGAAACCATATGGCAGCGCTCAGATGATGGAAATACCTGGTCGGATATTACCGGAACCGAGGACCAAACTTCGCTGAAATCAGAATTTGATGCCTCGGTTTATTATCGTATCAAATTCACCTGCGGAGCCAATAATGTGTCGTTCTATGGAGATTCATTGCATATTGAAGAAAACGACCTTTGTTATTGTGTGAGTTATGCAACAGGTGGCTTTTCCGGTTTTGCAGATAGCAGCGACATCGGTTCTTTCAAGCTGGGTACTATAAACCTGCCATTGAGCGGAGGACATCTGAATAACGCGTTGGCTACTGAAAAGTATTCTAACTATACGCACCTACCGGCCGATGTACTATATGTAGACAGCAACTACAGCTTTACTATGGATCATATACTGCTGCGCAATGAACATAGCGATGCAAAAATCACCTTGTTTATAGATTATAATGGTAATGGTACATTCGATATTCCCCAGGAGCGGGTGTATTCCGGAATTTCTACAAAGACCACCTGGCATAAAGTGGAAAACATCACAGTACCTTCTGACGCTGTTTTAGATAAAGAAACCGGTATGCGGATGATCATTAATAATGATACTTCAGCTAATATACCATCTGACGAGGCCTGCGGAACCTATGTTTCCGGACATACTATCGACTTTAAAGTTATGTTCCGGAAAGGGCAAAAAGTAGGAGTACAGGACCAGGAGCGCATGAATTTAGCTTTGTCCGTATATCCTAACCCGGCTACGGGCAAGGTAAACCTGGAGTGTTCCGGTTTTGCGGGTCGGGCTGCTGCTATCCGGATAACCAATGTAGAGGGTAGAGTGATGGAAGAACAATCCTTGGGGAAATGGAATGGCCAGCTCCGCAAAACGTTAGATTTAAGTGCTTATGCCAAAGGAGTTTATTTCATCAGCTTTGAGTCTGATGGCCAAACCGTTAATAAAAAAGTTATTATTCAGTAAAAGACTGGGTGATTTATGTGGAAACCTGGGCTGAGAAAGCCGGGATTCTCAAAGCAAACCTCGTCGGCTATCGCAGGATAGCCCGGGGTTTGCCGGTTTAGTAAAAGAGGGTTTCCAGGCTTGGCAGAATTTGATACACCCGGATAGTGTAAATCAGTACAGGGGAAACCCAAATAAGATCTTTGACCGGAACATTTTCGACTAACTGGCGAACAGTAGGTTATTGAGAACTGTTCTTTTACCGGGTGTTGTGCCGACAACCGGGTAGCCTCCCCGCTGTATGAAAAAACGGGAAGGCCCATAAAAAATAATAGGAGATGAAAAACAAAAGTTTAATTCTACTGACGATAATGCACCTGATGCTGATTACAGCAGCTTATTCTATGGGACCGGCTGTTGGCGGAGAACTTACCTATAAGTATATTAACGATTCTACCTATCGTTTTTATTACAAGTTCTATGCTGCCTGCAGTGGTTTTCCCGAAGCTAACGAAATAAGTATGTGTTATCGCAATACGAATTGCGGGGGTATATGGTATACGGAACGCTTGGCAAAGATGGTATCCACACCAGATGGTAAGCCTAATGGCCAGATGACCGATATGGGTTGTGCCGGAAAAACAAATACGTGTAATGACCCTAATTCCACGAATGAAATGTACCGCGAATGGTGGTATACGGGTGTAGTGACTATCTCCGCCTGTAGTAAATGGTTATTTTCTGTAAATGTTAGTGAACGCGACCGTGATTTTCTCACAAACCTGCAGATACAACCATCGTGGGACCACAATCTTTATGTAGAAGCTACAATCGACAATGTGGCGGCAAGGAGACAATCTTCTCCATATTTTACCGTACAGGCGCCTATTAATGCTTGTTCCGGCTCGCCATTCAAATACAATGGCGGTGTGGTAGACCCTGACGGTGATTCGCTGGTGTACAAAATTATACAACCCAGGAGCGCAACCGGTGATCTTTTCGTGATTTGTGCCGGCTATCCGCCTATGGATATGCCTTTTGCCGGACCACAATTTAATGTTAATAATAACCCGCTGGAAACCGGCAATTCTTTTGTGCTCAATCAGAACACCGGCGACATCAGCTTTACCCCGGTAGGTGCACAAGCTTCCTATATAGCGCTGTTAGTGGAAAAATACCGGAGTGGGGTACTCATCGGCTCCGTAATGAGAGATTGGCGTATGCAGGTAAAAGATTGTAATACCCCGCCAACACAAGTTAGCGTTGATCCCGCGTCCATCTCCGGCGGAACGTATACCAGGGATACCGTTTTTGCATGTGGCAATACGGAATTGAATTTCTGTTTTAGCGCCGGTAGTAGCGCCGGTTCGGCCGTGTTGAAAGTTAAAGACAATAGTAAAATGGCATTGAAGAATGCCGTGGTGACCTATGAAAATCAAGGTACAGGCAATGTTAAAGGTTGTGTACGTTGGACACCGCCTGCCGGTGATGTGGGTTTCCGTTATTTTGTGGTGAGTATAAAAGATTCTTCCTGCGGACCAAACAATGACGGAGTGATACAGTCCTTCCGTATTCCGGTTATGGTGAGGCCCGGAACCGAGCTCCTTACAAAAGATACCGTTGTGTGTGAAGGGGCTGATGTGAAATTATTTGCTTCCGGAGGTGGGAGCTATACCTGGTCGGCCAGCCCGCAGGCAGATTTTTCCTGCCTCACATGCGATACTACCCTGGCCCGCCCCAAAGCAGATATTACCCGTTTCAGGGTATCCTCTTCACTTCCTAACAGTTGCCGTTCTGCAGATACCCTTACCGTTTACCTAGACCGGTCCACCAATATAGAAGTAGATCCGGATACTATTGTGCTCTGTGATGGTGGCGAATATGTAACGCTTAATGCCCAGGCAGGTGGAGCCAGGCCCTTAAAGACGATTGCTTGCGGACCGTACAGTCCGGTAACGGAAAACGGGCTTACGGAAGTGTCTATGGCGCAGACCAGTAATAATAGCTTCTCCAGTAACGCGCATTATATCTGGGCAGAATACTGGGGGCCTTTTACCCAATCGTTGGTGACCCAAAAAACACAGGTGATTATACGGAAAGAGGAACTGAGACATGAGGGTATGAAGCCGGGTACTATTCAAAGAATGGCACTGAACTTTGCGAACTTTAAAAAGGGCATACCGGCAGTTGATCCGAGGTTTGATAATGTAAAGATCTCCATGCGTTGTACCGATAAATTTGAATTCGTTACCCCCAACCATTCTGAGTTTGAAATCGGATTGACAGAGGTATACAATCAACCTTCGGTTACTTTGAAGCCCGGTTGGAACGAGTTTGTATTTACCATCCCTTACGATTATGATACGACCAAGAACCTAGTGGTGCAGTTTTGTTACAGTGGTGTAATGCCTGCACGTACCGGTTATTACAGTACCGATTCTTTGTTGCCCATTTACTATGTAACAACACCGTACCGTTCCTCCATCCGCGCTGGTCAAACATCGCCTGGTGTAGCGTGTAATGCCAACCTGGGTGCAGTGGTTACAGACATACGTCGGCCGGACATGCGTTTCTCCTTCAGCGAATTGCCGGAGGATAAATTTTCCTACAAATGGTCGCCAGCCGATGGTATGGATAACCCTGGCGCTGCTTCTACCGGTGTTTTTCCTGAGAAGACGACGTGGTACACGGTTGCTACAAAAGGTCGCCATGGTTGCGAGGTAAAAGATTCGGTACTCGTTTATGTCGCAGAGAAAGACTTTGCGGTAGACCCCGCAGAGTCGCTCGTATGCCTGGGCGAAGTGGTGCGTATTAAAGGCATCGGCGGGTACCGGTACTCTTGGTTCAATGACAACTATGAGCGGCCGGAGGGCTTTACCTGTTTAAATTGCGACACGCCCAATATATTGGCGCCGCTTGGGAAAAACTTTTATAAAGTGGTTATAGCTGATTTTTATGGTTGCTCTGATACGCTTGACGCCTCTATAGAAGTAAAACCGATTCCGCAGACGCGTATTCTGAATAACGATACGACAATAGGTTATGGTCAAAGTGTTCAATTAGTAGCAGAGGGCGCTGCCTATTACCTTTGGAATCCAATGGAGTCCTTAAATAATCCTGCTATAGCATCACCCGTAGCCACACCTAATCAATCCACCCTATACATTGTTTCCGGTTTTGACCCTGATGGTTGTGTGATAAAAGACTCGGTTTGGGTACGAATTATGGGCGGAAATAGTGTATTTATCCCGACAGCATTCAGTCCTAATGGGGATGGGGTGAACGATGTGTTTAAAATTGAAAATCTGGTCCATCAGAAAATTCTTTCCTTTGCAATCTTCAACCGTTGGGGGAAAGAAGTGTACAGGTCGGGCCTGAACCAGAATGGCTGGGACGGAACCTATAAGGGGCAGCCTGCCGCTATGGATACCTATTATTACCGGATAGAGCTGGCGGCCGCAGATGGCAGTACCGACGTGTACAAGGGAGACCTTACCCTTATACGCTAAGCTTGGAAAGCAGCTGTTCCTTGAGATGTAGCGAATGTACATTTCGAAGAGGTTAAGAGAAACTGCGGTAATATTATTATTATTATTATTATTATTATTTGCCGTATGCATATACCCGCGAAGACAACGACAGGAATTGGAAATAAAGTTTTCCCGCAAAGCGCTTTCAAAGCCTTTCTGCGGGAAAACCTTTTTTTGATACACTGACTCTGCGTCCTGTTGTGGTTGACGCGAGTCCTCTCGCGTGTCCGATATAATTTGAAGTGGGTACGTGAGTTTTTGCTGGTACTCCAGTTAAGTAGAGTCTGCTGTTAAACTCAATTGGGTGCATCCCCCAATGTAGTTAAAGTATCCGCTATACGAGGTTAGATGATCAGGAAAGATCCAATGCCTGGTTATACTACAGCCGGCATAGTGTATGGAGTATCGTCATCAAGAGGGCGGGTTTCTTTTTTGAGAGGGATGGCTTCGCTTTGATTACTGTTGGGGTTGATTTGTGCATGCAGGCGGATTTCGAGGTGAAACTTATGCCTTGATAAACGATCGGGCGGTAATGGAACTGTCAATTTT
>JBEBWN010000171.1:0-7937 GCA_040392235.1 Taibaiella helva
GCCATATGGAGCGAAGAAAAAAAAGAAGCCTGGGCGCAGCCCGAAACCACCTATTGGGGCAATTACTTCAGGCAATTACTGCCTCAGCTTACAGGTAAAAAAGCACTTGAGGTGGGTACGGCGTCAGGCTATTTTGCACATATAATGGCCCTCGCGGGGTACCAGGTTACCGCGATAGATGTATCGCCCAATATGATTTCGGAAGCAGAAGCCGTAGGCAAAATGCTCGGCGTGCAAGCGACTTACCAAGTAATGGATGCACAAGTCCTGCAGCTTCCGGATAATCATTTCGATCTTATTTTTACCAGGCTGATGACCTGGACCACGCCCGATGTCGCTGCCTTTTACAAGGAGTGTTTTCGTGTACTGAAACCCGGCGGCACGCTACGCAATTTTGACGGGGATTTTGGCAATTATACTTTTACCCGCGAGGGGCACGAAAAATACCCTGCCGAAATTATGGAACAGGCCAACCAGATAAAAAAACAGTTGGATATCAGCAGACACAAACGCCCGGAAAGGGATATAACTTTATTGCAACAAGCTGGCTTTGTACATATATCCACTGACCTGAAGGCCGAGGCCAGCCTATTGCAACGCCCGGAAAACGAGTCATCGCTTTTTCAAATATCGGCGCAAAAGCCATGACCGGAATGTACCGCTATGCCTATATGCAATACAGCGCCGGCATACTGGTAAAGCATAACACATTTATTAAAACGTTTCCATAATATGAACAGAAAGCTAGCCCATATTATAGTTTATGGTTTACCCTTACCGGTAATGCTAGCATCCTTATTCATAGGGCCCACCGGACATATAACGCTCCCCGATTTTTTAAGCCTTTTCTACAAAAAATTAACGGCAACTTCCTTTTTGGCTACTGAGGCAGAACAATATCAAAGCATGGCCAATATTATATTCAATATTCGTCTGCCCCGCGTACTGCTTACTTTTTTAATAGGAGCAGCCTTATCCACCTCCGGCTCTGTATTACAAGCCCTGTTCCGTAATCCCCTGGTCGATTCCTATGTATTAGGTATTTCATCAGGCGCTGCATTTGGCGCTGCATTTGCCATCAACTATGCTATATTGCCTGTAGGTATTGCTGCATTCATTGGTGGTGCCCTCGCTGTGCTCTGCACATTCTGGGTAGCCGGTAGCAAGCAACAGGCCTCTATTGTATCCATTGTATTGTCGGGTATGATCGTATCGGGTTTGTTTACAGCTTTCCTGGCCATAGTTCAGTACATCAGCAATCCTTACAAACTACAGGTTATTGTACAATGGACCATGGGTAATCTGCACACCGCTTCCTGGACGGAAGTACAGCAAACGTGGTTGCCGGTTCTTATCCCCCTGGTATTGGTATTCCTGTTGCGTTGGCGGCTCAATCTGTTATCTCTAGGCGATGACGCCGCCAAAGCGGTTGGTGTTAACCCCATGCCGGACAAACTGATACTGATCGGATGTGCCACGTTAATGACAGCTACTACCGTTGCTGCCGCCGGAATTATCAGCTTTTATGGACTTTTCCTGCCCCATATTGTTCGTATGTTGCTGGGAGCCGACAATGTAAAAACCATTCCCGGTAATATATTTTTAGGCGGCGTCTTCCTGCTCATCATCGACAACCTGGCCAGGGCACTTTTCGTATTTGAAATTCCTGTAGGGATTATAACGATTATCTTAGGCGGCTCCTTCTTTGTATACCTCATGCGCAAACAAAAACTAAACTGGAACTAATGGAAGCAGCTGTCCACATCAATAACTTGGAATTTCGTTACGGAAAGGACAATGTACTGGAAAAGGCGACCGCAGCCTTTCCCGCCAACCGCTTTTCCGTATTGCTAGGAGCCAATGGCAGCGGCAAATCCACCTTGTTCAGGTTAATAGCCGGTCTTTTAAAAAACTACAGCGGCCATATTTACCTCCATGGTAAAGAAAGTGCGGCTTTAACATACAAATACCGTTCGACCCTGATGGGATTTCTACCGCAATTCCATTCTGCAGTTTTTCCTTACAGTGTCGAAGAAATTATGCTTACCGGCCGCACAGCATTTTCCCGTTTTTCTGTTCGCAACAGTGACAGGCAGCTATTGGAAAAAGTTCTTAAAAAATTAGACATCAACCATCTAAAGCACAACACTTTCACAAAACTTTCCGGCGGCGAACAACAAATGGTAATGGTTGGAAGGCTCCTCATGCAAGGACCTCGTATTATATTAATGGATGAACCCACCAACCACCTAGATGTATATTACCAGCAATACCTGATGCACCAGTTAAAAGAATACAGTGCTTCCGGGCATACGGTTATAGCCATTATGCATAATCCAACGCTTGCCTACCAGTATGCCGACAACATCTATTTTATGCACGAGAAGACGGTGAGTGGCAACAACCATGCTTCTGTACCCGATACTGCCATGCTGGAAAAAATATACGGTACCAGCTTTTTAGATGTCCGGCAAGGCGACACCACTACGGTATTGCCAGCGCGATTATCCTGACTGTTTCCTGCATACGAATATCATAAACGTGCTATCTGTATTTTTTATCATTTTTTTTCGTTTATTTGTCCAATACTAAGTATTTCAACGGTCATTATATACATATCGTAATGATGTAGACGCGCGACTACCGGATCCAACGAAGTGCAAACAATTTGTAACAATAAAACTGTAAAATCAATGCACCTTACACAACGCGAAATTGAGAAATTGTTGCTGCACCAAGCCGGCGAGCTAGCCGCAAAACGCTTAAAACGCGGCGTAAAACTGAACTACCCCGAATGCATTGCCTATATTTCCAGCGAGATTATGGAACAAGCCCGCGACGGGAAAAGAACCGTGGCCGAGCTTATGGAATGGGGTACTAAGTTACTGACCCGCGAGCAGGTAATGGAAGGTGTTCCAGAAATGATACACGATGTCCAGATCGAAGCGCTTTTCCCAGACGGCAACAAACTGGTAACGGTACACAATCCCATCCGCTAATCCATTAAATGATAACTTATGATACCCGGAGAACTCATACTAAAAAAACAAGATATTGTTTGCAATGCCGGAAAAAAAACCGTGCGCATTGCTGTAAAAAATACCGGTGACCGGCCCATACAGGTAGGATCGCATTTCCATTTTTTCGAGGTGAACAAAGCATTGGCATTTGAAAGGGAAAAGGCTTTCGGTATGCGCCTGAATATACCCTCCAGTACTGCCGTACGTTTCGAGCCAGGAGAAGAGAAGCAAGTCGTGCTGGTGGAATTTTCCGGGAAGAAAAAAATATTTGGTTTTAATAATCTTACCGACGGCGATGCGACCAGCAGCGCCGTAAAAACGGCGGCTTTGGCTAAAGCCAGGAAAAACGGGTTTAAGGGCTCCTGACGCCATTTAAAACGTTGGCAATTTTTAACCACTTAAATACGAGCAATGGCAGACAACAATAAAAAAAACCAAAACGGTGACAATGGGGAACATAACGATCCCAGGATGTGGAACCGCAGAGAGTGGATAAAAGTGGTTGGTGCCACCTCACTCGGACTTAGTATTATGGGGCTGAGCAATGCATTTGGCCAAAATAACAACGAAGTCTGGGTAGACGGCAACAACCTGTATATTAAGCGCGAAAAATACGCTTCCCTCTTTGGTCCTACGACCGGTGATAAGGTGCGGCTGGCCGATACCGAACTCTTTATAGAAATAGAAAAGGACTATCAGGTATACGGAGAGGAAAATAAGTTCGGTGGCGGCAAAACCGTGCGTGATGGTATGGGCCAATCCGCCAATGCCCTCGATAAAGAAGCGTTGGACATGTGCATCCTGGGCGCTACCATTATAGATCACTGGGGTATTGTTAAAGCGGATATTGGTATTAAAGGCGGCAAAATAGCGGCCATTGGTAAGGCAGGAAACCCAGATGTACAAGACGGCGTAACGCCGGGTATGATTATCGGCCCGGCTACGGAAGTGCATGGAGGCTGGGGTTATATTGTGACCGCCGGCGGTATAGATACCCACATACATTTTATCTGCCCCGAGATAGTGGATACCGCATTATACAGCGGGCTCACTACCCTGATTGGCGGGGGTACCGGACCTAATGATGGAACCAGTGCCACCACCGTTACACCTGGCAAATTTTTTATTGAAAGAATGCTGCAAGCTTCAGAAGAGATGCCTGTAAACCTCGGATACTTCGGCAAAGGAAACGTATCGAACGAAGCAGCGCAGGTAGAGATGATTAAAGCGGGCGCGCTGGGCGTAAAAATACACGAAGACTGGGGCGCGACTCCCTCTACCATTGATGCTGCGCTGAAAATGGCGGATAAATATGACGTACAGGTAACAATCCATACCGATACCCTGAACGAGGCAGGCTTTTTAGAAGATACTGTAAAAGCCATCGATGGCCGCGTTATCCATACCTTTCATACCGAAGGCGCTGGGGGCGGCCATGCGCCCGACATTATTAAGATTGCCATGTATCCCAACATTCTACCGGCATCCACTAATCCCACCAAACCATATACCATTAACACAGTAGCCGAACATATTGATATGCTGATGGTATGCCATCATCTTAGTCCCAAAATAAAAGAGGACGTGGCCTTTGCCGACTCCAGGATACGCCCTTCTACTATTGCTGCAGAAGATGTGCTACATGATATGGGCGTGCTGAGCATGATGAGCTCCGACTCGCAAGCCATGGGTCGCGTGGGAGAAGTCATTACCCGTACCTGGCAAACGGCGCACAAAATGAAAATACAGAAAGGCGCACTAAAAGAAGATGGCAAATCGGGCAACGACAACTACAGGGTAAAAAGATATATTTCAAAATATACCATAAACCCGGCAAAAGCCCATGGAATTGATAGCTATATAGGCTCTGTCGAACCCGGAAAAATAGCAGATCTTGTTATCTGGAAACCGGAATTCTTCGGTATCAAACCGGAAATCATCTACAAATCCGGGATGATTGTAGCCGCCAAAATGGGCGATCCTAATGCATCTATACCTACACCTCAGCCTGTACTATACCGAAAAATGTATGGTGCATACGGTGCCGCGCTGCCCGCCAACTGTTTCAACTTCGTATCCAAAGCTTCGATAGACGGCGGGCATATTGACAGGTTGAATTTGAAACGGACTTCACTACCCGTAAAAGGCTGCCGTACCGTGATGAAAAAAGATATGGTGCACAACTCGGCCACACCTAATATTGAAGTAAATCCCGAAACCTATGAGGTAAAAGTGGACGGGCAGGTAGCCACTTGCGAGCCACTAAAAGAATTGCCGCTGGCGCAGCGCTACCTCCTTTTTTAACTATGATCATAGTCGAACAAGTAATAAACCGGCCGTCTTTGCCACAAAACAAAACGGCCGATTTTTTTGAGATAGAATGGTACGAAACCATCAAGACCACTATCCGGCGCAAAACACGGGGCGGCTTGGAAGTAGGTATACGAAAAAAGAACAGGGTACCCCTTAATGAAGGCGACCTGCTATGGGAAGACGATAACACCTTTATACAGGTATTGATTAAACCATGCGATTGCATCGTATTTACACCTAAAACCATGCGCGAAATGGGTATTATTTGTTTCGAGATAGGCAACAGGCATATCCCCGTTTATATTGACGAACATAATGCCATAAGCGTAGCTTTTGAAAATCCGCTATACGAGCTGTTAGAAAAGCGTGGATTTGAGCCGCAGATTATAGAAAAAAAATTATTGTCTACACATTTTTTTCAGGCGCACGAGGTATCCCCAAAAGTAGACAACCTTATGATATAGTATGTAGGCCGCCTGTAATGTAACCATAACAGAACCATGACAGAAGTAATTCATTTAAACTGTGTACGAATCGTTACGCCCGTTCACGATAATGTTTGCGGCCACTGCCTGCTTATAAAGGAGCAGGGCAAACTGGTTTTGATCGATACAGGTATCGGATGGCTGGACACACAATACCCGGCAGAAAGAATAGGTCAGCAACTCATTGACGCCGTAGGCTATCGTTTAGACGAAATGATAACCGCCCTAAAACAAATAGAAGACCTGGGACTAAACCCCGCACAAGTAACCGACTGTATTATATCACACCTGGACAACGACCATACCGGAGGCCTTGCCGATTTTCCCGGGGCGGTTGTTCACCTGGGATTGGAAGAGCTGGAAAATTATCAATCCGGAAATACACGATATCTGCACACTCCCCTGGCCCAGGGGCCCCTCCTTAAAACCTATGGCAAAACGGGATATACCTGGTTCGGCTTGGAGGCCAGGAAGGTAGATACCGCTATAAAAACAGAGATATACCTGATTCCCCTGTTCGGGCACACATCAGGTCATTGCGGTATTGCTCTGAAAGTGAATGGCAAATGGCTATTGTATGTTGCAGATGCATACTACCTGAGGGCTGAGCTGAGCGACAGCGATCACCCTATACAGGAGCTGGCGAGAGCGAGGGCGGACAATGACGAACTAAGAATAGCCTCGCTCGACCAAATTCGCAACCTTATAGCAGCGCAGCCGGACATTATCGTGTTCGGATACCATGACATTGAAGAATTCAGAATATACGTGAACTAACGCGGCACTGTAAGTGTTTGAGCAATAATAGAAATGAACGCTATGCAACAATTACTAACTTTGTTACAGGTAAACGACTCTATGTTTCCCATAGGCAGCTTTACCCACTCCTATGGACTGGAATCCTATATATCTGCCGGTATTGTAAAAGATAATGCCACGGCGGCCGCATATGCCCGCAATATGCTGGAACATAACATTTTTTACAATGATGCCGCCTTTATGAACAAAGCATGGCACATAGGAGGCAGCAAAGGGTCCGGAAAAAAGATGGATCAACTGGATGAACTGGTAACCGCTTTAAAAGCGCCATCGGAAATACGCCATGCCAGTCAGAAACTGGCCATCCGCTTCCTGAAGCTCACCAAAGAGCTAAAAAGCTATAGCCGCTGCAACAAATACCTGCAAGATATACAAGATGGCCGCCTGCAGGGGCACTATGCCATAGCATTTGGTCTATATACACGCTGTGCCGGAATGGAAAGAGAAAGTGCATTGGGTGCCTTTTACTACAACACCTTAAATGGTATTGTGACCAATTGCGCCAAGTCGGTACCCATCAGCCAAAATGTAAGCCAGAAAATTCTTTTTGACCTGCTTCCCGTTATTGAACGGCTGGTAAAAGTCCAGGACGATATGGACAATGAAGAAATAGGTCTATGCTGTATTGGCCAGGAAATAAAGTGCATGCAGCACGAAAAACTGTATACCAGGATATATATATCATAATATGCGTTTTCTTCTTTTTAAACGATAACCAAAGTAAGACAGCAGTATGGGCAACTATGTAAAAATTGGGGTTGCAGGCCCCGTAGGATCAGGCAAAACGGCGTTGATAGAGGCGCTTACCCGGGTAATGAGTGATACCTACAGTATCTGCGTGGTAACTAATGATATCTATACCAAAGAGGATGCCGAGTTCATGATTAAAAACTCCAAACTCCCGGCAGATCGCATACGCGGTGTCGAAACGGGGGGATGTCCGCATACCGCTATCCGCGAAGATGCCTCTATGAACCTGGAAGCGGTAGAAGAACTGGCCAAAAGTCATCCCGACACGCAAATCATATTTATCGAAAGTGGGGGTGATAACCTGGCTGCCACCTTTAGCCCGGACCTTGCCGATGTCACCATCTTTGTTATTGATGTGGCTGAAGGCGAAAAAATACCGCGTAAAGGCGGTCCGGGCATTACACGCTCCGATCTGCTGCTGATCAACAAGATAGACCTGGCCCCTTATGTCGGCGCCAGCCTCGAGGTAATGGAACGCGACGCCACAAAAATGCGTGGCGAACGTCCTTTCCTGAAAACCAATTTAAAAACACATCAAGGTCTTGACAAT
>JBEBWN010000172.1:0-7930 GCA_040392235.1 Taibaiella helva
TAGATATCTCCGCTTCGGTCGATATCAAGACAAAAAAAAGCTTCCGCGCTGCATGGGCTATGCTAAGCCCGCTTTTTTGTCTGGCTATACTACAGCCGGCATAGCCGTATGGAGTATCGTCTTCAAGAAAGGGAGGTTCTTTTTGGAGTGGGCTATTTCTGGTTTCGGTGATTTTCCCATGGCAAATTGCAGGGCGATTGCGTTGCCTGAAAGGCACCATTCCACCGCGTTCCCGTCCACTGCGAAGTATGAAGCAATCTCTTCCCGTTTTATCCGTGTATTCCGCCTTTGATCCTGGCGCATATTGCCTCACCAAGGCGTCTTGCCGACCTTGTGTATGCCCTCCCTGAAGATGTGTAGGACGTTTGTAGGGGAATGGAAATTGTTCCTATGTTTTGGATTCCAGTGTTTTCAAGAGCGATCGATGTTCTAATGGTCAATTAGGCGGTATCGGATGTACCTTTTATGCCCTGCATTGTGGTTATTTCTTGTATCTTGTCCCGGATAAAATTAGTGTCGGTATCGTTATGAACGTGGTCCAGGGCTTTGTTATAATTTTCGAGCGCCAGATGCCATTCCTGTTGTTTGCTGTGCAAATGCGCTTTGGCGACAAAAAAAATAAAAGTATACTCCGGCGTAACTTTATCGCGTAAGGTATCTATATATAACATCAGGCTTGCGGTATTTCCGTTATGGCTTTCTGCGATGAGCCGGCTTAATGTCACCATAAAGGAAGAAGGCTCCAGTATTTCCAATTGCCGGTATAGGAATGCTATGCTGTTCCAATCCGTCTCGCCGAAACTTGGGGCGCTGCAATGCAAGGCAGAAATCAATGCTTCCAGGTAATAGCTGTTTAATATGGGCGGGCCGCTTTTGGCCCGCTTGAGGTAATACAGGCCTTCCCGGATCAGCGCTTTATCCCAGCATTTTCTGTCCTGCTCCTCCAACAGAATCCAGTTATTACTTGTAGTTCGGGCCGGAAAGCGGGCGGTGTTCAGGAACATGAGGGCCAATAGCGCGTTGACCTTTACCTCGCTTTTGTCTTCTTTATAAAGCAGTTTCCCCAGCCTGATTGCTTCGTAACAAAGGTCGTACTGTATTGAACCTTTTTTTCCGGAGGTTTTGTACCCTTCATTATACAGCAGATAGATGATCCGGAGCAGGTAGTCTCTGTGTTTGCCGGTAGAGGTATATCGAAAGTCATCGTATTGTTTTGAATATTCCTGAATTGTTTCTTTGCTTCTAAGAATTGCTTTTTTTACAGTTTCGGTTTTCAGGAAAAAAGCATGGGCTATTTCGGCATAACCAAATCCACATAAGTAATGGAGCGCTATCATCAGTTTGTTGCGCTCCGGCATATGAATTCGCGCAAAAAAGGCCAGGAGATGCAGGACGCTTTGTTCCGCTTCCTGTTCCCGTCCGGGCTCCCAGGAATCATTGACCGGGAGGCGGCTCATATGGTATTGCCTGGTATGAGCCTGATGGAACCTGTTCAGCAGTTTGTTGGTGGCTACGCGGTACAGCCAGGCAAAATGATTTTTGGGAACACCGGAGACCTTCCATGTGTTTAGGGCAGCTTCAAAAGCCTCCTGCACGGAATCCATAATATTTTCTATAGCAGTATAGCCATACTTCTGAGAGAGGTAAGCGACCATCTTTCCATAGTATGCTCTGAAAAGATGGCCGGTTAAAGATGGTATATATTCCTCAGTTGGATCAGGCATCGGCATGAATTACTTCTCTTAGCTCTAACAGGGCGCCCTGTTTTAATGCCGGACAGGTTGCAGCCAGCTCTTTGGCCTTATCCAATGAATCGGCCAATAAAAAATAGTATCCGCTAATGCATTCCTTGGTCTCTATATATGGACCGTCGGTAACGATACCGTTTTTCAGAACAGCGCCTGTAGCCTCCAGTGGATTACCATCTTTAAAGTAGCCGTTTTGTACCAGGTGCTCTACCCATTGCAAATGTTCCTCTATATCGGCCTGCATTTCCTCTACAGACAGCTTCCCATAATCTGCCGTTTCCCGGATCAGTAATAAGAACTCTTTCATCTTTTTTGTTTTATTTGCCAAAAATGAATTTACCGATATAAGACAAATGAACACCCTGTTCCGGGACAATTTTTTGCACTATCCGCAAAAAAAAATTCCAACTTCAAAAGAGCGGCCTGTACTCTGCCGGCAAATTTAGAATATGAAATTCAAAATAAGAATACCTTTTCCCTGTAGTGGCCCATTAGGGGATCAGGGCAACGATCAGGAAATAGATATTGTCTCTGGTGTATAGAGGGAAAATCCAGGGGAAGGTTGGGAGAAGAGCTGTGTTGGGAAATCTTATCTTACCGGGATGTATTTATCTTAGGAGTAATACATCGCCTTTTAAAGAGTATTCTTCTTCTTTTCCGGGCAGGGTATAGCGGAAAAGGTAATAATAAGTGCCTATGTCGCAAGGCATGCCATTAAAGGTTCCGTCCCATCCCTGTCCGGGCCTCAGGGTATGAAAAACCCTTTGCCCGAATTTATTGTATATACTCAGTTCCTTAAGTTGCTGATTGGTAATGTTAACGATCTGGAAGGCATCGTTCTGACCATCGCCGTTAGGGCTGAAGGCGTTGGGGATCATAAAGTCGGGTGGCATAACGCGCAGGGTTTCGACGGCGGTATCGGAGCAGCCGTTTCGATCGTAGACGGTGAGCATCAGGATGTACTCGGCCAGCTCGGCAGGGTAGCGGAAACGAATGCTTTGCCCTTCGCCGGTAGCGTTGTTATAACCGAAATCCCAAACGTACCGGGCTGCATCATCTGCCTCGCCCCTTAATATAAACTCCGGATCGGTAATAGGTGCCGTATGGGTATAGGGCATAATCACCATAGTTGCTTCGGGTCGTTCCCAAACACGGAACGATTGAACAGCCGTATCAGGACAACCATTGCTGCCCCGGGTAATGAGGGTTACTTCCTGAATACCGGCATAGGGGAAATAACGACGCCATATCTTAGCCGTATCTTCCAGTAGCTGGCCATTAAGGAGCCATATTCTGCTCTGGGCATTGGCTGTCTCATCCTCGATGCTCAGGGTATCCTCCCTGCAGGATGGATACGGTAAGCGTATCTTGGCAATAGTTCCTTCCGGCGATACGGCTACTGTTTTGCTTATGGTATGGCTGCAACCCAGTGTATCTGTTACGGTAAGGGTTACTATGTAATTACCGGGATAGGGGTATGTGAAGAGCGGATTAGGTATAGTATCGTAATTGGCGGTGCCGGATGAAGGACTGCCAAAATCCCACTGCCATTTTTGGATAGGGCCCCCGTTGCTGGCAGACTGGTCGGAGAACTGTATTTGGTTGCATTGGTTGCCATTGGTATAATGGAAACCGGCGAGGGTGCTCACTTCTTTAAGTACGTAGGTAAAGGTAACGGTACAGCCGTTATAGGAGGTAAGGGTACAGGCATAACGTTCTCCGTCTTTAGGATTATTAATAACCAGGCTATCGGTTGTAGCTCCCGTATGCCATCTGTAGGATTGGAAATCGGGTTGAAAGGGTTTTATAGTGGTAGCGGAGGCGCCGCGGCAAAAATAGAAGGTGTCGTAAGGGCTGCGCATAGCGGCTGAGAGATAGGTGTAGGAGCCGTGGTGTCCCGTATAGCAGTCGTAATGTTCGTATGCCAGGGTAATGGTTTGCCCCACATAGTTGCTGAGATCTAAGGCTACGGACTGCCAGGGCTGGTAGGCAATGGCGCCTATTTCGGGGATATTATTGTAGGCTATCGAAGGGTTGGTAATAACGTTACTGCCGGATACGGTGGTTCCTCTGGGCGCCAGCTCCAGGCCGCCGCAGGGTTGGGGCAGCAGATAGCTGCCCTGCGCATTTTTAATACTGAATTTATAATGTGTATTTTCAGCACCGGGATGTGATTTGTCCATAATGGCGGCCAGCCTGAAGAAGAGTATAGGGTAGCCTGCCTGTACGGTAATATCATAGGTCATGGCATATGACTTCGGACTGCCGTAGCCACCGCCGGCCGGTGCACCCAGGCGTAGCACCCGGCTTAAGCCATCGGGCACCCGTTTCAGGTTGCCGGCGCCGGTATTGCCGTCCCAGTTGTTGCCGTATTGTTCTACCAGCGTATGGCTATTGGCACTGGCCAGGGCGCCATTATTGGTGTAAGGGTTGTCCCGGTCTCCATGGCTAAGGCGCCAGAAACGAAAATTCCCCAAGGAGAAATCCAGGTTGGGATTGTTGCCGTCCTGGTTGAACGGTTTTTGCGCCCATGTTGCTGTGTATAGGCATAGTATGAAAACGCTGTACACACTGTACTTCATGCTGCTGTAGTATTACCGCAACAAAAGGGCCTGCAGCTGCATCGCCCCTTTGTTGCTTTTTTGGCTATTCTTTCTTTTTCTTTTCCTGTCTCTTCCCTTTGGTATTGTGCGCTATTCCTGTTTTTTAACGATGTAATGGCTACTCTTTTATTATTTTTTTCAGTATAGTACCTTCCGGACTGTTTATTTTGACAAGGTAAATGCCTGCAGGTAAGGTTTGTATAGGTATTAAGTTATTGGCTGTTACCAATGGTTCGGTTTTTACCAGCCTGCCTTCTACGCTAAATATCTTAAGGGTAGCTGCTACGCTGAGCCCGGGTAGTTCTATATGGATAAAATCTGTCGCAGGGTTAGGGTAGAGCTTCATATGTGTAAATGCTATTGGCTCCAGGATGTCTGTGGGGGCATGGTTGTATACTGCCGATGTATCGGTACAACCATTGTTTCCGGTAACTACTACGCGATATTTGCCGGCTGTTGTCGTCTCGTAGTTTTGTGTGGTGGCGCCGGCAATAGGACTGTTGCTATCATCTAGCCATTGATAGCTTTGATATGTTCCGGTACCTAGTGTGTTATCGCTGGCTGTGATTACAGGAGCCTCAATGCTATCGATGCTGAGCTCGATCCTGATAAGGCTGTCGCAACCGGAGCGCATGGACAGCGTGTCCCAATAGATGCCGGCTGTGGTAAGGGTCCGGGCGCCGAAGGTATAACTGCTGCCTTTGCAGATAGTGGCTGTTTGATAAGTGTAAGAAGGACAAGCTTCAAACTTCATAATGAGCGCCTGCGGAACATAGACGCCACTGAATAGGGTAGTATGTGCGCGTCCATAGCTGCCGATAGTAACATAGGATCCGTCTGCTAATTGCTCCAACCGGCTCGGATAGAGTTGTGTTACAGGGTTGTTGGTAAAAAGATCGAATCTCCTGATCAACCCGTTTTTATCCAATTTTACCATGCCGTAGAACTGCGGACTGCTTAGTGTTGTGCTGAAGGTGCCATCCAGGTTTTGTACTATGGCTAAAACGGTTTCCCAGTTGGGCATATTAAAGCTGTTGGTAACGGTATCGACCCAATAGGATTGTTCCCATTCTATGCTACCGGTTTCTTCTATTTTAACCAACCAGGGCTTGGCGTTATTACCTATTCCCGGAATCTGGGCAGAGAGGTCGCCGTCTACGGAATAGGAGCTGCCTGCTACCAGGTAGCCGCCTTCGATACAGGCAATCATACCTGTTGTTACCTCGTAACTGCTGCCGCCATAGCATTTTTGCCATTCTATGGTGCCCATGCTATCAGTTTTGATTACCCAATAATCGCCGCCTTCAGATACAGAATGTCTGCCACCATGCTGGGCCGATCCTGCGGCATCACCATCAGAAGAACTGGTAACTGCTGCTATCACAAAGCCTTTATCCGCTGTATTCAAAATAGTACTGGGCCATTCGTTCATACTGCCACCGATACATTTTTGCCATTTTAGAACGCCCAGGCTGTCTATTTTAATAAGCCAGATATCGCCCCGGTAATTGCCGGTAGTGTGTGTGGCGCCGTGGTAGCCGCTTACATCTTTGTCGTTAGAATTGGTAGTGCCGGCCAATACATAGCCGCCGTCGGCTGTGGTCTTTATTAACCCGGCCATAAGCGGAGCGCCGCCTCCATAAAGGATGGTGTTAATTTGTTCGTGGTTGCTGCCACCATAACATTTAGACCATTGTATAGCACCGGTATCGTCTGTTTTTACCACCCAGTAGTCCAGCCCGCCGTTGTTTCCGGATACATCCCCATCGTTTGAGGCGGTAAAGCCGGCTGCCAGATAACCACCGTCGTTTGTCCGTATTATTTGTGTAAAACGATCTTGTGCGCTACCGCCGTAGGATTTTTGCCACAGCACGCCGCCGGTATCATTTGTTTTAACAATCCAGGCATTTTCGTTCGCAAATGAAGTACCGGAAGTATTTATTGCGCCCGCTGCAATAAAACCGCCATCGAGAGTGGCCTGGAAATCAAAGAATGTACTGTTATTGTCGAGGTACCGTGCCCAGAGCAGACCGGTATTTTGAGCATTTAATGAACTATAGCAGGAAACGCAGAGTATTAAGACTAAGAATGCGAATAGTTTTTGATTCATTTCTGTGTGTTTTGTATTGAATATTTACAGGCAGCCGGAACCTGTGGCCCTGTTCAGGGGCCTGTCCTGTGCAAAGCAGGTTAACCTTTTAAAGCATTATGTTGGCCACCAGTGTAATGCCCTCAGCTCCTTTTGGATAAAGAAATGAGTTGATAACCGGTTATTGTTATTCACTTTGAGGCGTTCGGTCCGGCAAGCGAAATAATTTGAAACCTGGAGAAGAACGATTTATTTTGATCTGTACGAAAAACAAATCAAAGTTGTATTGTTTTCATGAGCGATGCCGGTTAGAGATGCCTAAATGCATTAAGGCGCCTAACAGGTATATCAGCTATTTTTATTGTTATTCTTCCGGGCTTTCTTTTATTCCATTTCGGTTTCTTCTACCTGGTTAATAGAATAAATAACTGTACAGTATATCTATTATGATAACGACGCGAAGGTAATTGAATGCAGAGAAGGACTTGTCATTGTTTCGTCAAAAATGGGCTATGTGTATATTGTTAATAATCAGGGCCGCTGTTGCCGCAGCCTTTACCAGCGACTTGCACTTTTCTTATATCTGTAGCGGAAAAGGGTATATGTACAATTTTGTTTTTTTATAGCCAGGATTAGTCGCCTGGAGATATGCTTTCCGAAAGATCGCGGCAGATAGCCCAATAGGCGTCTAAAGCCGGTTTTTGTTGCTACCGATTTTGGCGCCGGTGGCTTTGGCGGTTCCTTCCCTATCTTTTGTTTACTTTGGCCGTTAGGGTGGCTTGCCTTCCCCTTAGGGTATAAGGTTTTCCCAAGGTAGTGGTGCTACAAGTACCGGTCGTTGTTGTTTTTGCCCCTGTTCCTTAAGGACAACGTTTTGTTGTTGGGGCATAACTGCGCGGATTTGTTTGCCCGGTAGATCCTCTTTGCCGGTCAAACGGGTTGTAGTAACTGCTATTGCAGATGTTTGTGGTTCTTCTCTATGGAATGGTGAATTATGTACTGGGTATGGGGCTTGTATGACTTGAAGTCGACGGTTTTGCCCGACGGCGATGTAAACCAGTTGGTGGATATATAGATTAATTAATAGGAATGTAAGTCTATTTACAGGTATTTAGACTTTCACTACATACTGGAAATAACGTTTTGCACCGGCGATATGACGGTAAATGTTCAGGAGGCGCAGAGTTCTTGTTTGGGTTTTAGATGGCTTTGCTTAGATTCTTATGGGGGCAAATTGTTTTTTGTTTCAATAGAGGTCCATGACAATTTGAAAATTACATGGAGTGTGTATTGCCCACAAAGGGCATTTTCTCCCCGTGTTTTCGTCATTGAAGGCACGAAGCAATCCGTTACGGATTGGCTGCGCGGTATGCACTGTCCAGTCATGACTTCATGTGAAGATCTAGTTTTTGGAAAGTCGATAGTATATTGGTCCGTTGATTAGGCAGCGTATCGCTTTTGTATCTATGCTGCCATGCCTCGCTATTCTT
>JBEBWN010000173.1:0-7849 GCA_040392235.1 Taibaiella helva
GGCTTCTCTTAAACAATAGGTTGTGATAGGGCGATTGTTCAGGACATTTTGTAATGAATCCATTTTATCAGGCCTGGATAATGAAACATTTCGTTTTTCGTTATTTCAAAAATAGGTATTTGTACGCTCAACATAGAGATCAGGCTTAGATACTTTTGAAAAGTATAAATCCATAAATCGACTGATCTTTAATTTCTAAATATTACATTATGACAATGACAAAATTTATACTATCTCTTCTGTGTTGGTGCTGCATAGCAGCGTATACCCGGGCACAGCATTACAACAACTATCCGGAGTTTTTGAAAACAAACGGAACCTGGGCTATGAGCGGGTATTCGGGTACGAATTTTAATGCTACTCCACCCGAAGCCTTTAGTACCGGCATGTCCGGGCGGGTGGGCACAGCTTCTGTCGCATCGTCCATTACCGGTGAGCTATTGTTTTATACAGACGGCGGTAAGATTTACAATAAGAACAATACCGTTATGCCTAATGGGATCTTAGCAACGGCTACCCAACTCACCACTCCTGATCAGGGCGTATGCATTGTACCGGTAATAGATTCTCCAACTAAATATTTCGTCTTTACCGTTGAAACACCGGCCAACAATAATCGTGCTCAACTCCGGTACTCCATTGTTGATATAACACTAAACGGTGGGCTCGGCGATGTTACTGCCGGCAGGAAAGATGTTTTCGTAGACTCCCTGGTGAGCAATTCGGTTATAGCTGTGCCCGGTGAAAATTGTGATGTGTGGCTGATAGCGCACCAAATAGATACCTCCGTTTTCCTGGCGTACAACATTAGTCGAAACGGCCTGAATCCCATTGCCGTCAAATCGTCTACCGGTCCCATCACAGGAAAATCGCCCAACCGCATACGTTTTTTGGATAATTTGCGCGTAGGCTCTTATACGTATACTTATATGGCGGCATCGCCCGACAGGAAAAAAATTGCCATCAGTTCCTCCAACATGTATAATTTGCTAACACCAAATATTTTTGTCCCTAACCTGCACGGCATTGTAGTCAGTGATTTCGATCCGGCTACCGGTATGTTTGGCAAGAGCCTGCTTCTGGATTCCAGCATCCACAATAATTATTTGAGCTTATGCTTTTCTCCCGATGCCAGCAAGCTGTATTTTTTCAGTGAAACCGATACAAGCTTTAATACTTATATATGCCAGTACGATATGAGCAGCAATGACTCATTGACTATTGTAAATTCACTACAGCCCATAACCAGTGGGGATTTCACTACTTTTCCGTTGAAATTGTATAACGATACTATTTACACAGGTAGCACAACAACATATACATACAACAATGGTACAAAAACATATCGCTATATGGCCCGCATCAACAATCCGAACCTTGCCGGCACTGCCTGTAATTTTGAAGATGATGTTTTATCGCTCCGTGTCGAAAATGGCATAGGCTACAACTTACCCAATGATGTTGTCCTTCCGCTGCCTCCGGATACAACTTTTACCAGAATGCCCGATACTATGTTCTGCCAGGAATTTACGCTTCCATTAAGCGGCCGAGAAGGGGCTACAGCCTACGAGTGGAACACGGGTTCTACAGAAGCAACAATTGATGCTAAGCAGCAAGCTACTTACTGGGTCATTTCAAAAGATTATTGCCATTCGCATATAGACACTTTTGTTATCAAAGGCACGAATATTACACCCGTAGTTATCAATGTCAGAGGCTACACTTTGGGTACAATGGCTACTTATAAAACCTGGCAATGGTATAAGGATGGCGCATTACTACCCGGTGCAACGGATTCGACCTATACCGTTTCGGAAAACGGTACTTATTCGGTTGTGGTTACGACAGAAGAAGGTTGTAGCGATTCGTCAGGTTACCGCGTCGATAATGTAGACATATCCTATAATACAGCCGCGGCCCGGGGAATAACCATATATCCTAACCCGGCGTAGGACAAGCTTTACATCCGGTCGGTACAGCCCATAATTTTCAGCTTGTCGGGTATTGATGGAAAAATCATTGACCGGCAAGTTAATGTAAATGAAGCGCGGCTTAAAGATCTGCATCAAGGCATGTACTTTTTACAGGTGTTCGACCTATATGGAAACCTGGTACACACAGAAAAAGTGATAAAGCAGTAGCCAGCTGGTACAGTAAACTGGAAGAGATCTGTACCAATTGTGCATATTCGCTTACAGCGACGAGTCTATACGAAGCCATTCCTACGGCCCCACCGGGATAATTATCCGCAGTGGGGCCGTATCATTAGTATGTATAGGATGCTTACAGCATACCGCTCCTGCGCTTACTGGTGCCAAGTCAAATTTAAAAAAGCAAAGTCAAAGCACAATTCCTTAAGAGCTGCTGTTTAATTATGAATCGCTTGACTTTCATAAAATTTCCGATTTTTAAACAGGGTACTCCCTGCAAGTGAAAAGGTTCTGAAGCCGGCAAAATGGTCCAGGCGTTTGCGTCCAGGCGAGCGCCTGGGCGCACTGATCGGGCGGCGCACCGGCTCTTGAATTCTTCCTGTCATGCCATACTATCCTTTTCTCCTTTTCCTCTCCTATCGACGGGTTTATTTTTGCAAAAAACGATAGCGAAATGACGGGGTGTCGAAGCGTTTAGAAAATAGGGGCATTAGTTAAAACTCTTTTTATCATGCTGAGCCGAGTCGAAGCATGACGATGATCTCGGCCCTTGTGATGCCTTTCGGCGAGGCTGGGTGACAATACATAGGGCAAAGGCAGGAACCAAATACGATCATACCCCGTCCTATCGACCGGAGCTTTCGCTGTTTACAGCGAAGGGGAAAGCGCAGTGGAGATATCCCGCCGGAGCTTGCCGGCCCTGCCTTTGCTGCAATGTGGTAGCAGTAAGCATGCTACTCATCCTCGGGGGATGCCTCCACAAGGTCGGCAGGACGCGTTGTCGGGACAATATCTTACTCCCGCGTCATACCGACCGAAGCTTTCGCTGTAGTGCAGCGAAGGGGAAAGCGCAGTGGAGATATCCCGCCGGGCTTGCCGGCCCTGCCTTTGCTGCAATGTGGTAGTTGTAAGCATTCTACCCATACTTAGGGGATGCCTCCACTACGGTCGGCAGGACGCGTTCATTGGGCGGTCCATCCCAAGGCTAAAGGCCTACGCAGGTAATGGGGACGGAGACGGCTTCACCTTACTAATGCCAACTTGAATGAGCGACATGCCGGCTTATTTATTGTTACGGTCATACCTTCTTTTACTATCCTTTTCTCCTTTTCCCTTCATATCGAAGCTTTCGCTGTAGTGTAACGAAGGAGAAAGCGTAGTGGAGATATTCCGCCGGAGCTTGCCCGACCTGCCTTTGCTGCTTTGCTGCAATGTGGTAGCTGTAAGCACTCTACCCATCTTAAGGGAATGCCTCCTCTACGTCGGCATGGACGCGTTCATTGGGCGGTCCATACTAAGGCTAAAGGTAGAATATGCGGACAAAACGGGGAATAGATTGCTTCGTGCTGCGCAGTAGACGATACAGGGGAGAACAATGATAAAACTCATTCGTCAAAGCTCCTGCACTCCGCATTGAGTACAGTGAATTAAATAGGGGTTATAAAGAAGGGACTACCCCAATTGGAATAGTCCCTTCTTTTATTGAAAACCCTTTCTTTCCACAATATATTATTGCATCGAAAAGAACCAAGCGGTTACTGATGAAAGTCGTAACGGTAGTTAGTGACCGGCACATAAGTTTCTTTTATAGTGCGCGCACTTAACCAACGGAACAGGTTCAGGATAGACCCGGCTTTATCATTGGTTCCGGAAGCCCTGGCCCCACCGAAAGGCTGTTGACCTACTACTGCGCCTGTAGGTTTATCGTTAATGTAAAAGTTGCCTGCGGCATTAACCAGCCTATTGGTCAGGTATTCTATTACATGACGGTCCTGGGCAAATATGGCGCCTGTTAATGCATATCCGGAAGTATGATCTACCGTATCCAACATTTGTTCCCAATCCTGTTCTGCATAGGTATAGATAGTCAAAACCGGTCCGAATATTTCTTCGCACATAGTTACATAATCCGGCTTGCGGGCTTCTATTACCGTAGGTTCTACAAAATAGCCTTTTGAGCTATCGCAGTTGCCTCCATGGATAATCTCAGCATCGTCGCTATTCTTAACGCCATCTATATACCGGCTGATATTGTTAAACGACTTCTCATCAATAACGGCATTGATAAAATTACTGAAATCGTCAACAGGGCCCATTTTCAACGTTTTCAACTCTTTCAATAAGCCGGCTTTGATCTCTTCTGCCAGGTTGGAAGGCAGGTAGGCGCGGGAGGCAGCCGAGCATTTCTGGCCCTGGTATTCGAAGGCACCACGTAATAAATTGGCCACTACAGTATCAACTTTAGCAGAGGGGTGTACAAAAACGAAGTCCTTACCACCAGTTTCACCCACTATGCGGGGATAAGACTTGTACTGCGCGATATTATTACCAATGCTCTTCCACATACCCTGGAAGACACCCGTAGAACCCGTAAAATGTACTCCTGCAAAATCAGGGTGGGCAAAGCAAATATCGCCTACGAGCGGACCGCTGGTGTACACCAGGTTAATAACACCATCCGGCAATCCCGCTTCTTTCAATATTTCCATAAATACGGATGCGGAATATATCTGTGTATTAGCAGGCTTCCAAACTACCACATTACCACACATAGCCGGCGCAGTAGGCAAATTGCCGCCAATAGCCGTGAAGTTAAATGGTGTTACGGCCAGTACAAAACCTTCCAGGGGCCTGTACTCCATACGGTTATTAAAACCTTCGGGTGAAATGGGTTGTTGCTTGTATATATCGCTCAAAAAATGAACATTGAAACGCAGGAAGTCAATTAATTCGCAGGCACTATCGATCTCTGCCTGGTAGGCATTTTTACTTTGCCCCAGCATAGTAGCGGCATTCATACGGAAGCGATATTTCTGCGCTAATAGCTCGGCGGCTTTCAGGAATATGCCGGCCCGGTGCTCCCAACTGGTAGCCGCCCATTTTTCACGGGCATTCAATGCAGCTTCGATGGCCTGTTCAACATGAGCGCTATCGCCCTCATGGAAATGTCCTAATAAATGCGCAGTTTCGTGAGGAGGGCGTATTTCTTTAGTGTTACCGGTACGCACTTCCTGTCCGTTGATGTACATCGGAATATCCCGCAGTTGTTGTTTTAGTTCGGCGATAGCCTTTTTTAAGTTTTCTGCATCCGCCGATCCCGGGGCATAACCACGTACCGGTTCATTTTTTGGTTCGGCAAAATAGAAATAACCGTTATTCATTTTGTATAAAGATTTTATTTTTTACAATAGGATATGCAAAGGTAATTATTTATTGCTGAAGCCCCGAGGTAAGCGGGAACATACATAAACCGGCTCTATACCCTCTTCGATGGGACCGATAGGATTGTTACATCAAATCGAAAGAAAGGCTGGATCTAAAGGTTGGAACCGCAGCTGTCCGGCAGCCACGCCTGAACCAGCGCATAACAGAACTGCACGCCCGATAGAGGCGGATAGAAGGCAATACGGTATGTTTTAGTTGCCCGAGACGAAAACTCTTATATGGTTAAAATGGAAAAAGCAAACCCCAAAACCGTTGTATGTTTTGGGGTTTGCTTTTTCAACCTAGCGTAACACTAATCTTTTCCCATTTCCTCCATTCTTTTTGCCTTAGCGTCGCGCAAGAACTCTGAAGCAAAAATAAAGTCATTCAGCAGCTGGTCTTTGCTGAAAATAATATCTTTATTAGATCCCTCCCACTGCTTCTGTCCCTGGTGCATATAAACGATATGATCGCCGCTTTCCATAACGGTGTTCATATCATGCGTATTGATGACGGTCGTTATATTGTATTCCTTGGTCAATTCGCTGATCAACTGGTCAATAACCAAGGAGGTTTGCGGATCCAGCCCCGAGTTGGGCTCGTCGCAAAACAGGTATTTGGGATTCAAAACCAATGCGCGTGCCAGGGCCACCCGCTTTTTCATTCCACCACTGATCTCTGCCGGGAATTTCTTATTGGCATCCTTGAGATTAACCCGCTCCAACACTTCGTTAACTCTTTTCAATTTGTCGCGAAAGCGCTGGGCCGTAAACATATCCAGGGGAAACATCACATTTTCCTGGACCGTCTTACTATCGAACAAGGCCGATCCCTGGAAAAGCATACCTATCTGTTGCCTGAGCTCTTTACGCTCTTTCTCAGGTATTTGAATAAGGTCTGTTCCTTCGTACAATACAGCTCCCGAATCGGGTTGAAACAGCCCGATCATACATTTCATCAAAACCGTTTTGCCGCTGCCGCTTGTGCCAATGATCAGGTTTGTTTTTCCGGCCTCCATTACAAAGTTCACATCCTGCAAAACCTTTTTATCACCAAAGCTTTTCGATACATTCTTTACCTCGATCATTATCTTGAAAGAATTTATAACTAACTATTGTTTAGTCAAACATACTTTTCCGACTTATTACGTCCTAGTTGATTACTCATCAACCTGTTGCCACTTTTTGGCTTTGCCTTTTCATTTTTGACTTAACACTATGTTAGGTCAAAAATAAAAGTCAATATTAAAACAGCAATTGCACAATTCGCTTATGTTTTATGTACTTTTCTCCTGCCACCGGCGCCTATGTTATCAATAAAGGCTGTTATCAATATAACCGTATCTTTATTACCACTTATTAGCGTCAAGTTAAACATAATTTGTAGCCTCAGCAACTGTTAGTTAGTTAATGAACAGGCGACTGTAGCTTTTGGGTTTTGCCTTTTACTTTTAACGTAGTACCAGAATGCGCGACAACCTTAGGACATGGATAAAAAAAGCGTATCCGCCTTGTAGACGGATACGCAAATTTAACTGAAATAACGTTGGCCTGGAGAAATTGTTTAAAGCTGTTACACTTTTAAAGCTTTTTAGCATCTTCCAGGAACTTAGCCAGCCCGATATCTGTAAGCGGGTGGTTCAGTAATCCTAATATAGAGCTCAATGGGCAGGTGCAGATATCGGCGCCTACTTCAGCACATTGTACGATATGTAATGGCGTACGGATAGATGCGGCCAGTACCTCTGTCATAAAACCTTGGGAATTGTACATGTTGACGATCTGCTCTATCAGTCGTACACCGTCCCAGGTAGCATCGTCAATACGGCCAATAAAAGGCGACACCATAGAAGCACCTGCT
Source organism: Taibaiella helva (assembly GCA_040392235.1). Lineage (GTDB taxonomy): Bacteria > Bacteroidota > Bacteroidia > Chitinophagales > Chitinophagaceae > Taibaiella > Taibaiella helvus_A. The sequence continues at coordinate 7,215 of JBEBWN010000173.1, forward strand.
TTTGCCGCCAATAAGGCCTGCCCGGCCGAGAACACCAGGGTACAGTTGGTTTTAATATCGTTATCAGTGAAGTATTTTATAGCCTTAATCCCATCTTTAATCATGGGCACCTTTACCACGATGTTATCATGCAATTCCGCCAATTTCATCCCTTCTTCCACCATTCCTTTAAAGTCGGTAGAGATCACTTCCGCACTAACGGGACCATCCACAATAGTACAGATATCCCTGTAATGTTGCAGGATGGCATCCTGGCCTTTTATTCCTTCCTTGGCCATCAGTGAAGGATTGGTAGTTACGCCATCCAGGATACCCAGGTCGTTAGCCTCCTGGATCTGTGCCAGATTAGCCGTGTCTATAAAAAACTTCATATAAATTAAAAGATAGTTTAAATAAAAAAAGGAACCAAGATAAGATAAACCTGGCCCTGTAGATAAAAAAATGGCAAGTTACTTATATCGCACCGCTCAACCACTTATCCTTGCTGCATTCCTGCCCTGGGGAGGTTCAGCAGGAGCTGGTCGTATAAGACTTGCCGGCGCAAAGATAGGAACTTTTTTGAAAAAATAAAATTTTCTTAATGAAGACCAGCGATTCGGAATAAAAAAGGTTTTTGTTATGTATCATTGTCTATG
>JBEBWN010000174.1:0-7845 GCA_040392235.1 Taibaiella helva
ACAGTATCGTAAAGCGTGAGTGGTGGGTGGCAGACGCAACCAATCAAACTTTGGGCCGTTTTAGCTCCAAAATCGCTGCTGTTTTACGTGGTAAAAATAAAGCATATTATACTCCCCATTTTGATTGTGGAGATTATGTGATCGTCATCAACTCCGCAAAAATAGTATTGAGCGGCAACAAGCTGGAAGATAAGGATTACCAGCATGTAACAGGTTATCCCGGCGGACAAAAGCATGAATCAGCTAAAAGCCTGCTAAATCGCAGACCTAATGCTGTTATAGAGCGTGCTGTGAAAGGAATGCTTCCTAAAAACCGCCTTGGTCGTGCCATGTACAAGAAGTTGTTTGTGTACGAAGGCGCTGAACACGGACATAAAGCACAACAACCAAAAGAATTTAAATATTAATTTTTCCCCTTTATAGGGCGCTAATTTCATAAATTATAATGGAAAAACAGACAAATGCTGTAGGTCGTCGTAAGGAAGCTGTTGCTCGTATATACTTGAGCAAAGGTACCGGAGACGTTAAGGTAAACGGCAAAGAATATAAAGCGTATTTCCCGCTAATTTATTTACAAAATCAGGTTGAATTGCCGCTTAAAACTATTGAAGCAACAGATCAATTTGATGTTGTTGTTAATGTACAGGGAGGTGGGCCTAAAGGACAGGCAGAAGCAATTAAATTAGCTATTGCCCGTGCTCTTTGTGAAGTGAATGGCGATTTCCGTCCTGCGTTGAAAAAACAAGGCTTGTTGCGTCGCGATCCACGTGTTGTAGAACGTAAGAAATTTGGTAAAGCTAAAGCTCGTCGCAGCTTCCAGTTCTCTAAACGTTAAGGCAGTCCCCCAATGGCCTCGTATAGAGGTGTTGTGGATGGTTTTTTACTATTTTTTAAAAACTCATCAATTTTCCAACAATGGAAGAAATTAAAACATTACATCAACAATTGTTAGAAGCCGGAGTACACTTTGGACACCAAAAGAAAAAGTGGAATCCCAAAATGCTTCCATATATCTTTACCGAGAAAAACGGTATACATATCATCGATCTGAATAAAACCATTGAAGGTCTTCAGGAATCGGCTGCTGCATTGAAATCTATTGCTAAAAGCGGTAAAAAGATCATGTTTGTAGCTACCAAAAAACAAGCCAAAGAAATCGTAGCAGAAGCGGCAGCGAAAGCCAATATGCCTTTTGTTACCGAGCGTTGGTTAGGTGGTATGTTAACCAACTTCCAGACCATCCGGAAAAGCGTTAAGAAAATGCAGAGCATTGAAAAAATGCTAAACGATGGTACATTGGATAGTGTAACAAAAAAAGAGCGCCTGACTCTGGATCGTAGCAAGCAAAAAATGGAAAAAGTACTGGGTGGTATAGCTCAAATGGGCCGTACTCCTGCTGCACTTTTCATCGTAGATATCAGCCATGAGCATATTGCTCTTGCTGAAGCGAAGCGCTTGGGTATTACTACATTTGCTATGGTAGATACTAATAGTGATCCTACTAAAGTAGACTTCTCTATTCCGGCAAATGATGATGCTACTAAATCAATTGCTATTATTACCAACTATCTGGTTGCATCCATTATTGAAGGTGTTGAAGAGCGTGCTCAAAATAAAGAACAAGAGCAGGAAGAATCAGAAGAAGAGTTTACAGAACGTACGCGTGGCTTGGATTTAGATGAAGAAGAAAAAGATAAGAAAGGTGGTGGTGGTAAGCCAGGTACTGGTGCGCGTAAGCGTGGAACAGGCACTGCAGGACAAGGTGGAGGACGTAAGCCTTCGGTTGCCGGCGGAGCAAAAAGATAATCTGGCTAACCGTTCATAGATTTAATAAAAAAAGGTTGTTCTGAATAGGGCAACCTTTTTTGCTATGTGCCCGCGATCGCTGAATGGTATACGGGTCTAGATCGCAGCCCCTCAACAACTGTTGGATTCAGAAGTATTTAGTGCATTTATAATACAGTCTTTTCTATATAGGCACGATTAATTGGTATAAAAAAGAGATGAGCCGTCACAGCTCACCTCTTTTTGGTATATTCTTGGAAATCAAATATTTCCTTTTCTTTATAGTAATCTTATAAAGAAAAAGCTTCATTTACCAGCATTGCTTGTTCTTGTACGTGCTTACGGGCAAAACCGGTAGCAGTAGCAGCACTGGCTTGCCGTGTCAGGTAGCCGATATTGATATGTTCTAAATTCATTTTGAGGAATGACGCTGCACCCATATTACGGGGTTCTTCCTGTACCCAAAGCCATTGCGCAGATTTGTATTTTTCATACAGCGCATTCAATTGTTGTTGGGGAAGTGGGAAGATCTGTTCCAGCCGTATTATGGCAACATCCTGCCTTTGTTCATTAAGTTGTTTTTCACTTAAATCGAAATATACTTTTCCTGTACAAAGTAATACGCGTTTTACTTTTCCGGCATCCTGTATGTTCGGATCGTCTATTACTTCTTTAAAGCCGCCGGTTGTAAATTCTTCGACAGCTGAATAAGAACGGGCATGACGAAGATTCGCTTTAGGTGAGAAATTCACCAATGGTATACGGAAAGGTAATGTTACTTGTCTCCGCAGGGCATGGAAAAAGTTTGCTGCGGTAGTGATATTGGTAACATACATATTGTTTTCCGCTGCCTGTTGCAGGAAGCGTTCCAGGCGCGCGCTGGAGTGATCCGGGCCACCACCTTCATAACCATGTGGTAATAACAGTACCAGGCCGTTCTGTGTAGTCCATTTCTGTTCTGCACTGGTAATGTATTGGTCAATAACTATTTGTGCTCCATTTACGAAATCGCCGTATTGCGCTTCCCAGACTACGAGACTATTAGGATTAACCATACCGTAGCCATACTCAAATCCCAGGACAGCGTATTCGCTTAATAAAGAATTGTAGATAAAGAATTTGCCCTGATGCTCTTGCAACTGGCCTAGCCTGTTATATTCCTGGTTGCTTTTTTCATCCATCAGGCAGGCATGCCGGTGAGAGAATGTCCCGCGTTTTACATCTTCTCCGCTTAAGCGAACGGAATTACCCTTTACCAGAATACTACTATAGGCCAGGAGTTCTGCGGTAGCCCAATCTATTTTAGCCTCTGTTTCCAGAAGCTTTGCTTTGTCAGACAAAAGCTTTTCAACCTTTCGTAGCGGCTTAAATTCTGCCGGGATGGTCATTATTTTTGTGAAGAGCTCCCTGATCTCTGTTTCTGGTACAGCAGTGCTGGGTGATTGAAGAAAGTCGTCGTATTTTGATTTTCTCAACTCCTGCCATTTCTTTTCCGGCTCCTGGTAGGTATATGGCAAAGGCTTTTGTTTCACTTCGTCTAGTCTGGCCTGAAGTTCATTCCAGAATTTCTGCTCCATCTCCTTGGCCATTTCCTGGGCATCCGGTTTCCCATTGTTAAGCAAGTACTGGGTGTACACTTCCCTGGGATTAGGATGTTTTTCGATCAGTGCATAAAGTCCCGGTTGGGTAAACTTAGGTTCATCACCTTCGTTATGTCCATGTTTTCGATAGCATACCATATCAATGAAAATGTCTTCATTGAACTTTTGACGATAATGGATAGCGAATATGGCGGCTTTTACAACAGCTTCAGGATCGTCGCCGTTGACATGCAGTACCGGAGCATGAACCATCGCCGCAATACTGGTACAATAGTCTGTAGAGCGGGCGTCATCAAAGTCGGTAGTAAAACCGATTTGGTTATTGATAACAAAATGTATCGTTCCTCCAACTTCGTAACCTTTTAATTTACTCATCTGGAGCAACTCGTATATCACACCCTGGCCGGCAACAGCTGCATCGCCATGGATAAGGATGGGTAGGATGGTTTTATAATCGCTGTTATACAGTACATCTGCTTTAGCCCTTGAAAAACCTGCTACTATAGGATCTACCACTTCCAAATGAGATGGGTTGGGCAGCAACTGTACATTTACTCCTTTACCGGAAGGGGTAAGAATATTGCTTCTGAATCCTAAATGGTATTTTACGTCTCCACTGCCCATAGTCATATCGGCAGGCATATTCCCTTCAAACTCAGAGAATATCTGGTCATAGGTTTTACGCATGATATTAGTCAAGACGTTCAGTCTCCCTCTGTGCGCCATACCAATAACGACTTCCTGCACATCGCCATCAGCAGCCGTATTGATCATAGCATCCAATGCAGGTATCATACTTTCGCCTCCTTCTAACCCGAAGCGCTTTTGACCGATAAATTTGGTATTCAGGAATTTTTCAAAGATCACACCATAATTCAGTTTTTCCAGGATACGTTTCTGTTCTGCAAGAGAAAACTCTTGCTCCATGAGCTCCTCGAAATGATTTTGAACCCACATATGGGCCTCCATCCGGTTCATGTAGGTATACTGTATCCCAATATTACCAGCATATATTCTTTTTAATTTGGCGTAAATATCTTTAAGTTTTGTTTTACCTAAGCCGATAAAATCGCCAGCATAAAATTCTTTTTCCAGGTCACTTTCTGTTAAACCGAATTCAGATAAATCCAGGTGAGGCGTACGGTCACGGCGCGGGCGTATAGGGTTAGTAGTCGAAATCAAGTGCGCTCGTTTCCGATAGGCGCGTATCAGTTCAAAAACAGCAAATTCTTTGTGGAGACCTTCTGGCGCCGCTATTACAGAACCGAAGGCTACTGGCGCCGGTGAGGCATTGTCACTTTCCTTCGCAACAGTTGTTTGACTTGAGGGAGCCTTTCCATTAGCATTTGATTTGGTAAATGCATAGTCAAAACCTTCAAAAAACTTCTTTAACTCAGGGTCAACTGTTTCGGGATTCTTTAAATAGTCGTTGTATATCGACTCGATGTAAGCAGGATGTGAATTTGTGATGTACGAAAAATCTTCCATTTCGTTTGAATAAGAAACTTGATAATGATTAACTAATACCGGTTATATAATTAAGGGCACAACATAGTGTGCCTTCCTAAGGCCAACAAAGTTAGGACAAATGCAGTCATATACCCAATGTAAATACCGTGTAAAGTAGGATATTTTCTTTTTTTTAGGGTTGCGGAATAACCAGGACGTATAGGAGGCCTCTCTTTCATAAGGGAGGCAAAATTCTGTCCTTTCTATCCTCAATTGGACAGCTATCCTATAGACGATGGAAAGGGGCATCGGTAGCAGCAAGCTGAAATCAGAATATTTTGCTACTTTTCGCGTTATAATGGGCGATTAACTTGTACGCTAAGCTTATATATTTTATTCTTTTACCTGTTTTTGTGCTGGCTTGTTCTTCAATTTTGGGGGCACAAGAACCGGACAGCCTTTTCCTGTACAGCAATTTAAGGCATCGTGTACTGTCAGTAGGTCATTCAGACACCTTATATATAGACACACTTTCCTTGTACGAAGGAAGTATCGTGGTGGAGGGTATACCAGATTCATTGTTCTACCAGGAACCGCTGGCAGCACGTCTTATTTGGAAAAGCAGGCCCCATGTCGATTCGGTAAAAGTGTATTACCGAACCCTGCCTTTTTCATTTGTACAAAAACGTAGTCATAAAACGGAAAGCCTTATACAGAAAAACGCCGCCTTCCCGGCTCCGGTCTATTCCTTGGGGGACAGCTCATTGAAGGGTTTCGTCCATTTCAACTCTATCGATTATGCAGGAACTTATGGCCGTAGCCTGACCATCGGAAACAGCCAGGATGTGTCCCTGAATTCCAATTTTAACCTGCAGTTGAACGGTTATATACTGGACAGTGTCCGTATTGAAGCGGCCATAACCGATAATAATCTGCCCATACAACCGGATGGTAATACGCAGCAGCTCCAAGAGTTTGATCAGGTATATATCACGTTCGAGAAGGGGAGGCATAAGCTCACTGCCGGCGATTATAACCTGGTGCGCCCTAACAGTTATTTTATAAATTTTACCAAGAGAGTGCAGGGACTCCTTTTCGAAACCACCTATCCGGATAACAGGAAAGTGCAGAACCGGTTCGGGTTAAGCGGGTCTATAGCCAAAGGGCAATTTGCCCGCAATATTATATTCGGTACAGAGGGCAATCAGGGGCCCTATAAGCTGACCGGAAATAATGGAGAACAGTTTTTTATAGTACTGGCAGGTACCGAAAAGGTGTATATAGACGGGTTACTTATGGAAAGGGGAGAAGACAGGGACTATGTGATCAATTATAATACCGGCGAGATCACTTTTATGCCCCGTCAACTGATCACAAAAGACAAGAGAATTCAATTCGAATTTGAATACCAGGATCGTAACTACCTGAATACTTTACTGTATGCCTATGATGATTTAAAGATTGGTAAAAAATGGAATGTTCGTTTCGCCGCCTATTCTAACCAGGACGCTAAAAACCAGCCTTATGTACAAAACCTGACCGGCGAGCAGAAACGTTTCCTGTCCGGTATTGGAGATAATATCGACCAGGCTTTTTACAGGAACATTGCTGAAGATACTTTTGCTGCCAATAAAATATTGTATAAAATGGTCGATACGCTTGTAAACGGTGTCCTTTACGATTCTGTGTTTGTATACAGCGCCCATAAAGACAGTGCTCAGTACGCACTTGGCTTCTCTTATGTTGGCGAGAGCAAAGGTAACTATATCATTGCCGGAACAAACACCAATGGAAGATCTTATAGCTGGATAGCGCCTTCGGGTGGTATTCCCCAGGGAAATTATGAGCCGGTCGTACTCTTGATCACTCCTAAGAAGCAACAATTGTTTACCCTGGGAACTACATTTCAAATTGATTCTTTAAAAAAAGTGGATATAGAATTAGGGGCAAGTAACTATGCTCCGAACCTGTTCTCTGACAAGGATAAAGGGCAGCATTGGGGTGTATCGGGCAGAGGACAATACGAGGAGCTGCGCCTGCTGGGAAAAAGAGATTCGGCAGGTCGGCAGTACATGGGTTGGAAAAACCAATTATCTTATGAATTTGTACAGAGCCGGTTTAAGGCTATTGCGCCATATAGAAATGTCGAGTTTGCCCGGGATTGGAACATTGCGGCTGATAGCCCCCCCGAGAACGAGCACCTGGTAGGCTATAATACAGAGCTTAAAAAACAAAATGTAGGCAGCATCAGTTACGGCCTTACCTGGTACCAGAGGGGAGGAGACTACAGGGCAAATCGTAATATTTTTACGATATTATACGACCGCAACAATTTAAGGACCGGCATTACGCTCAACCTCATGCAGGCTACCAGCCCGCTGCAGAAGAGCAGCTATTTCCGGCCCTCTGTATACCTGGAAAAGACCTTACCGGTCCTGGATAACCTAACCGTCGGCGCCCGGTACGAACGGGAATACAATGAGATCCGTTTTGCGCCCACAGATACCTTGACTCCGGCGGCTTTTGCGTTTGATATATTTCGTTTTTATGTGAAGAATAAGTCCGAGCGCAAAACCAGGGTTGAGTTAAATTATACAGTGCGGGCTGATAAGGCGGTTGTCGAAAACCAGTTTAAGGATTGGAATACCGGGCATACTATCGATGCCGTGCTGGGCTTATACCAGATAAAAGATCAGCAGATTACTATTACCGGCGGATACCGCAAGCTCATAGTGACCGCTCCACAGATCCCGGGGCCTGAAGCGGGCGAAACTATTCTGGGAAGGCTGGAATATACCGGCAATATTGCCAAGGGTTTACTATCGCCTTCCTTACTTTACGAAGTCGGCTCCGGGCAGGAGCAAAAACGCATCTACACCTATGTCGAAGTGCCGGTAGGACAGGGCATTTACATGTGGAATGACTACAATGGAGATGGTGTACAACAGGCTAATGAATTTGAAGTGGCTCTTTATCCGGATCAAAAAAAATATATCCGTCTTATCACGCC
>JBEBWN010000175.1:0-7836 GCA_040392235.1 Taibaiella helva
CTCGGTGCCAGAAATCAAGCATGTCAGGACGATAGAGACAGGGAACACTTCATTGCAGTAACCCTGATGAAAGGAACACAGCAGCAGCACAATATTTCGTCTTGATTTTGATAGTCTTCGACGTATCTAAGATGTACCGCACCAGAACACTGGTGTAAAAAAACGGAGATAAGAAAAAACAGCGATGGATTTAAACATGTTTTTTTACTGTTAAAGGTTTATAGCGTATGACATATTGCCGGATTACAATGAAACAACTCATTGCGGGGGAAATCGTTGGTACTTAAAGGCATCCTAGCTCCCGCTTTTGTAATCATTTATACAGGCATACCCAATGTATGGCATATATTATATAAATAGCCGCATTTTCCCTAATAAAAAATACTTTTCTAGCTTTGTATTATAACATTTATTCATTAAAACCAATAAACGATGACTTTTGGTGAAAGAATTCAGTCCGATCAGCCCGTTCTGGTAGATTTTTTTGCGGAATGGTGTGGGCCTTGTAAAACGATGGCTCCTATCCTGCAAGACGTGAAGCGGAAAGTAGGTGATTCTGTCTCTATTATTAAGGTGGACATTGACAAGAACCAACAGGTAGCGGCACAGTACCAAATTACAAGCGTCCCTACCCTGATCCTGTTTAAAAAAGGATCGGTTAAGTGGCGCCATTCCGGGCTGGTTGCCCCGGGCGATTTAACCCGGATATTAGAGCAGAACCGCTAAATAAGTCAAAGGTGAAAAGGCAAAACCAAAAATTGACAGTAAGTTGAGGGGCAATCAACTCCGGTATCCTATTCCGGGCTTTTTGCCCTCTCATGTGGCCATTGGCCACATGAGAGGGCCTACAGAACACTAATGAGATACTTCCCTGCCCTGTTGTGAAGATTAGAACGGATACCCGATAGCCAGGTTAAAGAACAGGTTTTCCTTGCGCCAGTCGGGATCACCGAATCTCAAATCATTTAGCGTCCAGCGATTACCTTCGGGTAACCAGGGTTTGCGTATGGGAAAGGCGAAGTCGAACCGCAACAGGAGAATGGAAAAGTCGAGCCGTATACCCAGGCCGGCACTTGCTGCCAGTTCCTTGTAGAAATTGCTGCTGAACTTTCCACCGGGGAATTCAGGATCATCGCGCAATAACCAGATGTTGCCGGCATCGATAAAGGCGCCCCCCTCTATAAAACTATATAGTTTGGCGCGATATTCCAGGTTCAACTCGCTCTTGATATCGCCCAGTATTTCAAATTTTTTATTCGTACCGGTAAGGTAAGCCTCATTATAGGTTCCCGGTCCAACCAGGCGGGAACTAAATCCCCTGAGACTACTACTACCGCCACTGAAAAAGCGCTTTACATTGGGCAAGCCATAGGAATTGCCATACGCATAACCGTAACCGAAAAATACCCGGGCTGCCAACACAGAGCCTGGACTCAGGTTGCGATAATACCTGAAGTCCACCTGCGCTTTTATGTACTGGGCATAATTGGAGCCGAATATCGTTTTGGGGGCATCGAAGGAGGCATTTTGTGCCAGTCCCACCAGGTTGCCGGACAGATCGATCAGTCCGTTGAAGTAGTAATTGTTGGGCTTCGTAATGCCGCTCAATTGTGAAGTATAGGTGTACTCGTAAGTAGGGCCGAAAATAATACCGTTGTAAATGAGGTTGCTAAAATTAAAGGAATCGGCTTTCGCCTTGTTAATGGTGTCCGTCCTTAGCAGGGATACATTGAAAGGAAAGAAGCGATGATCTTTCATGGCGTTCTCTTTCCAGTTGTATCCCCAGCCGAAATTAAGCGAGTTAATCTGGTAAAAACCCGCCTTTAAAGAATAGTTATAGGATACGGAAGCTATAGTACGGGGAATGTACATTCCGGAGGGTTTGATATCGACAAAAGGCACCAGGAAACGCGGTATGTTCAGATTTGTTTCGATGCCGAAATTATAAGAATTGGGGCGCTGCGATACGCCGCCATATTGGGCTTCGAATCCCCCTGTCAATTTAATTGTAAGCTGTTCAGCGCCTTTGAAAATGTTTTTATTGCGCCAGCTCAAGGTCCCCCTTAGTCCTCCCCTGCTATCGTTTTGGGTAAAGCCGCCAAAATCGATGTTAAAGGCTTTACGGGCATAGGGCGTAAGCAGGTAGTTGACATCCAGGAGGTTCTGGTTGCTATCTCTTATTACAGTAAATTCATTTTTTACGAATTTGAAGGTGCCCAGGGTAACCAGCCTGTTTAATGCAATATTCTGATCTCTTTTGTTGTACTGTTCACCTGGTTTTAACTGCATGGCCTGGTAGAAAATGTAGGGCCTGTACTGGTCTCGCCGGCCAATAACGGTAAAGCCGGCAAAAGCTACAGAGTCTATTGATCGTCTTATGCGGGTACTGGTCCTTCCGCTGTCTGATCTGCGGCCGCCGCCGCTGCTTTGGTTTAACTGGTAATTGGGGTATACGGTCACCCTGTTGATATAGTATTGTTCCGTGGCGTTCCGGGGTATCTCGTTGTATTTGATCTTAAGGGTCAGGTCGGCTTCACGGTTACCGATGCCAGTATCTACATCGAGTAAGATGTAATCGGGGCTGAAGAAGTAGTATCCCCTGTTTTTTAGAACATTATCGATACGGATACGTTCGTCTTTGATGGTACCCAGGTTGTAAGGATCGCCCGGCTTCAGCAAGGAGTTATTGCTGACCGAATGTATGTCGCGGGCCAGTTGGGAACTGTCTCTTTTTTCAAAGGTTACGCTCCGTATATAGGTACGCGGCCCGGTAGCCACCTCGAAATGTGCTTTGGTCTTTTTATTTTTAGTGTCTTTATCTCCTTCCGTTTGGGCGCTGAAATACCCCTGGTTCTGCAGCTGGTTATTGATCACTTTATTATTGCCTTCAATACTAACATCGCTGCCCAGCACGGGCGGCTCTCCGATCTTATTGCGCAGCCAGTTCCGAAGTCCCTTTTCTTTTTTCGGAACGCCGGCCAGGTTATATAAGGTTAACTTAATGCGCATGCCCAGGAACGAGGAGTTTGGTTTGGGCCGGACAGCATCTGCCAACTCTTTTTCCAGTCTTTTCCGGTCTGATTTGGTGGCAAAGGTATCCGTTATTTTCACTTTACTGCCCAGGTATAAGGACTCATTTTCCGCGAGGTATCGCGAATTGCTGCAAGATGCCCCTATAAGGACATACATAATCAGCCAAAGTAGGTTTAGTTTACGATTAAGCGGTTGTAACATGCTGTTTTGCTCCTGGTTCAAACTCGGTCATTTCGTTATTTCGTGGTTGTCGGATAATCTGTTCCTTATCTATCCCTCTTTTTTTGATTGGCGGCTTCTTCTTCACGTTGTCTGCGGATTTGCTGGTATTTCTTCCGGTTCCTGAAAATAGAACGAAAACGGTTGTATTCGATGGTAATCCGGAAGCTGACACCTGTTTCAATTACGTAACCATCTATTATATTTCTCAATTCATTGACCCTATAAGCCCGTACCATGTAGCGTCCGTCTTTGGACAGGCGATAATCGGCCGAGATATTACCGGGGATTAATGCACTTTGCTGCGACTGGGCTTGTTGCCCTTCCAATTGGAAATCGTTACCCACCGTTATATTCAGCCTGTCGTTAAACAACCGTTTAGATGCGGAAACATTCAGGTCGGTACGATTGCTTTTTTCCCCGGTGGAGTAATCCTCAGAGGATTCCAAGCCAACGTTCAGATCAAAGCCCTGGATAAGCTCGCCCGCAAGATTATTCAACTGATCGCTGAGGAATCGGCTGGCGCTTTGACGGGCAGCATACTCCACACCTCCACCGGCCCCCCCTTCGAAGGGATTTTCGGCAATAAAGCGACCCAATATCAATACGGCAAATACCTGTTTGTTGAGGGTGGAAGGATCATTACGGATTTCGGTCAGTTTTCGTTGCACATTATCTCCGACGTCGCTGCGCACCATTGTCGCCTTGTCTTCCGGCAAAACGATATCAAAAGATATTTCCGGCTTCAGTATCTTTCCCTTCAACTTCAATTGCACGGCGAAAGGAAGTCGTTGCTTGTAATAAACCAGGTCTGACTGGGGAATTTGCTTTTCCATAAGTTCGTAAGGCGCAACATTCGCATTATAGGAAGCTGTAATGTCCACTTCGGCATCCATGGGATCGCCGGAAAGCGAAATGGTGCTGCCGGGAACTATTTTAAATTTGCGCTTCAGGAAGTTGTAGTTTAATTCATAGTAACCGTCTTTCAACTCATATACTCCGGTAAGTCCTATAGAACCATCCGGCCCCATAAAAGTATTCAGGTTGGCTTGTCCTTTAACCTGGAGGTTATCGCCAGTGGTGGGATCGATAATGACGTTAAAGGTTGCTTCTTTCTCAATATCGACATTGACATTCATTTGAGCGGCCCGCGACATACGCATACCTCCGGGCACAATTATCTGCGTGGAGTCTATCCAGGTAGTGTCACGACTGTCGATAAAGCGCACTATGCCGTCCGATTCCTGGATGCCCGGTCCCATGTCTATCATGGCATAGGTAATATTGGTGCTGTCATGTATGGTCAGGTTACCGTCCACCTTCGGCGCCGTGGCCAGGCCCCTGATATTGAGGCTGGAGCTGAACAACAGTTTGCCGTAAAATAATTCATTGTCTGCTTTTTTGGAGTTAACTGCCTGCCAACGATCTGTTTTCAGTCTGAGGTTGAGGAAATATCTGGAAAAATCACGACTGCGGATCGTACCGTATAACGTGGCATCCCTGCCATTCATATCACGGATGGTGAAGTTATCGAGGGTAATACCCTGCCTGCTAAAGGTGACGGTTTCGGAGGGCATCAGGAAGGATGCATTCAGCATACTAACGGTGGTGCGCAATTGATCGGTACGCAGTTCGCCCAAAATCACAGGCCGGGCAGAGGTTCCGCTCAAAGCCAGTTTTCCCCTTACAAAACCAGAGCTGTTGCGGATAGCTCCAAATGTCAACCCTTGCAGGCTTTTCAAGCTGAGCGCATTTACGTTCAGGTCAAATTTAAACTCGTTGCTGTCTACCGGTTGCAGGAAGTAACTTCCTCCAAGCGCTACATCGTTTTCATTACCCGTCAGACTGATATTGGCTTGGTATATGCTTGGCGATTCATTCCGGGCTTGCAGGTCCAGCTGCCCCATAGACTGGTCGTACACTTTCAGGTCACTGATCTTACCGGTAACATCTATTTTAGGAAAGCTGTCTCTTAAATCAAGGTTAGCTGTTAAATTCAGTACGCCGTCGGCAACGAGCGTATCGCGGCTGATTGTCCGTGTGATATTAGACAATGAAAAATTATGAATAGCTAATTTAAGGGGTGCATTGAATGTTTCGGATTCGCTATTGATATCTATAGACTCATTTCCTTTGCTCACGCGGACATCCTTTACATAAAAACCTCCGGGCCCCAATACTACCCTATTCTGTGGATTGACATCCCAGCGTTCATAATCCAGTAATAAACCTTTGAACAAACGGATATAGGTTAAGCCGCTGTCGCTATGCAGATCATGATGAATGGCTCCGCCCAGTGCAAACTGGTCTTTTCTGGTGGAATCCTGGATAGTAATGCGGGTATACAGACTGTCGTTCCGTAATCCGCCGCGGATAGAAGGATACCATAACTGTAACTGATCCTGGGCGAAACGTTTCAAAGATAAAGCATACCGCAGAGTATCACCAGCCGTGTACGCATTAACCACACCACTGTCTATTACATTCTTCCCGTAAACAACTTTGGGTATGGATGCGCTGACATTAAAACGGTCAGGCGCCACATCTACTGCCATTTTTATAGTGTCGAAGGGTTTGAGCTCGGGCAGCCAGGTCTTCAGTACCGGATGGTATGTTATGTGGGCATCGGATGTCAGGTCATATTTTTTGGCATCAGCCAATGTAGAATCACCGATATGAAAACGTTCATTAATATGGGCCAATATAGTATGGCCCGCCTGGGTTAAGGGTACATGTCCGCTTAGATTCAGTCTTAGAATGTTTGCCGCATTGAGATAGATATTCTGTAAACTGTCGGCATCGGGGGTAGACCGGAAAATAATACTGTCTAATTTCAGCGCGTATCCGGGCAGGTTAATTTCCGGCCGGGCATACGTTAGCGTACCATTGGGATAATCTGGATTCAATTCTGCAAAATCGGCATGTATATCACCTTTAATGCTCAAGGTGTCGTTATAAAATCCCAGGGCCTGTACATCGAGGTTATCTATGTTTAAAGTGGTTAGCAGCGACGGGTACCTGCCTTTGAGGTCGGATGTGGCATCAAGACGGAACATTGCATTAGGATCGTTGGACACGCCCTGAATAGTGGCCACCTGGTCTCTTACATTTCCTTTAAAACTAATATTGTTATAGTTGTAATGGTTGTAATCTGCTGATTGCAGCTGGACATCGAATACAGTCTGCATTTTTTTAATATCAAAGCTGCTGCCCTGGGCTGAGGCGGTCAGAGTTATCTTACCCAGCACGGTGTCCATTCTCAGAATGCGGCCCAGATTCAGCGATTGGATATTCAGGAAAAGATCATATTTTTCCCTTCCTTCTCCGGGCGACATCAGTAAGGATCCTTTAATATGGCCATCGCCATCAGCAGTTTTCAAGGCTATATCAGGATAGTAATCTTTCATCGTTCCCCTGATCCGGCCATTCACGGCAAACCAGTCCGGTATACGTATTTGCTGCTTCAGGCTATCCGGTACAAAGGGAGCAATATCGCGGTAATCGCTGCGTAGCTGTTTTATATTAAGGTCGTAATGTAGCTTGTCGGTATCCGGCAAACCATTAAGCTTGCCGCTCAGCACTATTTGTGTACCTTTTAGTCCCGAAAGCATAAAGTTATTCAGGGTTAATGCATTCATCCAACCCTTAATATCGGCAGTAAGCTGTATAACCTCGTTCTTATAAGGTAGTAACATAGATCGTTGCTCCGGCTGCATAAAGAGTAGTACATCCGAGATGCCAACCTTGCTTTTTTGGATCCCGATGTTTAGTTGCATTTTATGCATTTCTTTTTCCAGCGCTGCCAGGGATGGATATTGTACAGAGAGACGGTCCTTTATTTCAGTAACGGGTGTACGCAGGTATAAGTCATTTAACTGGGCGCCCTGGTTATGGTATAGAAAACGGGTACGTAACTCCTGGATATTCAAACCACTTTGTTCGAGCAAGGCAATCTGTTTAATATTGCCACTTATGGTATCCGGACCGTATAGCACGTTTTCGCCGTTCAAAAACAGGTTAGTAATGTGTAGATGTGCATAGTCCATTCCAGCCTTCTGCCGGGCTACATTATTATCATCCATGGCAAACGCCACCTGCTTCAGCATAATCTGGTCTGCATTAACCCGCCAGTTCTGATTGCTGGCTACCGTATCGTTTGCTGGTTCCTGTTTCCCTGGTATCTTCTTTTCCGGCTTTACTTTGCCCATGACCACAGCGGAAGTAACCTGGTCTAGTTGGAAAGTGGCGATATCTATCCATTGTTTCCGCAAATCGAATTGTTCGATTTTTGTTTTCAGTTCGCCCAATTGGATTCCGAAATACATGGAATCCTGTTTGTCGAGGAACGCAAATTTGATATCTTTTAAATTAATTTTATCGGCCAGCAGTTTAAATTCGGCAGCAGTAGTATCCGTTTGCGGCTCGGGGGGCAGGTACGAGGTGTCCATCGCAAAAAAAGACTGCAAATGATCAACGCTTAACTCCTGAACTTCAAAGTTCATTTTATCCAGGTCAATTTTTCCCGGCCGGAGCAGCAGGTTACCCAGGTTCATATAGAAGAATGTCCCCCCTGTTTCATCATGG
>JBEBWN010000176.1:0-7822 GCA_040392235.1 Taibaiella helva
ACAATCTTTTTTCGCTTGTCTTTTAAATCCGGCGACACATTGACTAATCCTTTCTTTTGCAGCGCTACCAGCGTTCTCTGAACCGAAGATTTGTCCCTGTGAACAATATCGGCAACTTCTTGTTGTGATACCTGTCCGCAATCATACACACACATCAGAATGGGTAACTGCTCCATCTTTACCGGTACGGAAGCATTGTCCATTAACGTATTAGCCACCCGGAACATGACACAATGTATACGATGCATCTGGAAAATAAGCGTATCCTTCATCTCTGAGAATAACCGTCCCCACTGCTGCGTTTCCTGTTCACAATTCATTATTGATCTCTGTAATTATGGTTGGTAACAAAACCGGAATTTGACCTGTAGATAAGACAACAATTTACCCAATTACCCCTATTATCCATCTATAAAAAGCTGAAAAATAGTATATAATAGCAAAAATTCACAATAGTTGACTGTTCAACAAATTCGAATAAATTCCGGGTACAAAAGTAGGTCTGCTGGTTCTTACAAAAAAGAAATTATATACCAATTACGCTATCTTTTCGACCAACATCAAATTTTCTTCGGTAAACGGTTGAAGCGTATGTAATATTTAGCCTGAAGGATTTGCATTTCCTTTTTCTGCACGTTCGCTCCTGATTCGTTCATATATACGAGGGTACTCTTGCTCGAGTACTTTCATTATAGTAACGATCTCATCAATTTCGCCCGAAAAATCGTCGTTACGCATGCGCAATTGCCGGATATCCTCTAATATTAATCTAGTATCCTGGTAGCTTTTCACTAACTTCTCGGGGCTGAACAGGTGACCCAGGCGAATCCGGAAATAACGTTTCCGCGCTCCGGCCTTAGTTCTTTCCGATATAATTTCCATCAGCGTCAGCAATTTCAAAGCATTGGATACCGCACTCTTGCTCACGTTAAAATAATCCACAATATCTTCAAAGGTTGCTTCTGCTTCCTCTCTTAATAGAAGGTATATTAAAACACGCGATGCAACTGGAGGAAATCCCTGCTTTTCGTAATAGTTACCATATTCCTCTATTTTATCCCTGTACAGCTCCATAATCGCGGACAAAGGTATTATGCTTTTTTGTTCTCAACAAAAAGAACCAAAAAAGATTAGAAAAAAAATACAGGAAATTTTGAGATTTAATTTGATCGCTATATTTTTGCGCTCCGAATGAGAAAGAACAACAATAAGATGCACAAGAATATAAAACGTTTTACCCCTCCAATGGTAATCCTGTGATGTATTTGCGCATACTAAAATAAATACGGAAGGCTTACCTGAAAAGGTGAGCCTTTTTTTATACAACAAAAAAAACACAACTTCATGAGTAAACTCAGCAATCTGGCAGAATCTTTAACCGGATCTGAAATCGTAAAACTTGGGAACGAAATCAGCAACAGGGTGCGCAATGGTGAGCATATTTACAACTATACTATTGGCGACTTTGCCCCTTCTATTTTCCCAATACCGAAGTCATTGGAGGATGATATTATTACAGCTTATCGCTCCGGTTTTACAAACTATCCGCCTGCCGACGGCATATTAGAGCTTCGAAAGGCTGTTAGTCATTTTATTCTGAAGCAGTTTAATGTAAGTTATGATCCTACGGAAGTACAGATTGCCAGCGGAGGACGCCCGTTAATTTACTCATTATTTTCTACCATTGTCAATCCCGGCGATAAAGTAATTTACGCAGTTCCGTCTTGGAATAATAATCACTATGCCAATTTAAACCAAGCTGTAGCTTGCGAAATCGAGACAACACCGGAGAACAATTTCATGCCCACTGCCGAAGATATTGCCCGGCATATTAAAGGGGCCGCCTTACTCTGTCTCTGCACACCGCAAAACCCAACCGGCACAATCCTGGAAAAAGAAGAACTGGAAAAAATATGCGACCTGGTTCTTGCTGAAAATAAAAGCAGGGCTGAAGGCGAAAAGAAATTATACGTGCTGTTCGATCAGATGTACAGTACACTGACGTACGGCGATACCCGCCACTACCATCCTGTAGCATTACGCCCCGAAATGCGAGCGTATACCATAACGGTAGATGGCATTTCTAAATCTTTTGCTGCAACCGGTGTTCGTGTCGGTTGGTCGCTGGGTCCCGCAAACGTGATCGCTAAAATGAAAGCTCTGATCAGCCACGTGGGTGCATGGGCACCTATGGCAGAACAAAAGGCAACTGCAGAATTCCTGATAAATGACACAGCTACCGGTGAATACCTTGCCTCTATTCAAGAAAAGCTGGAAACCCGACTCTGGAAAATATATGATGGTTTTGAGGCATTAAAAGGCAAAGGGCATCCCGTAGATGCCATTGCTCCCCAGGCCGCAATATATCTGACGGTAAAACTCGATCTGAAGGGCAAACAATACGGCAGTGAAGCATTGAACACCCAGGCTGATGTAACACAATACATCCTGGCCCATGCAGGTTTGGCTATAGTACCTTTTTATTGTTTCGGAGCCGATCGCGAATCCCCATGGTACCGTATCAGTGTAGGTACCTGCAAGCTGGAAGATATTCCAACAGTATTTGAAAAGCTGGAAGCTGCATTAGACAAGCTCAGTTAATAAAGTTGCCTTTTGTAACACCATCCGCTTTCCGCAGAAGGTTGCGGATGGTGCTATGCTCCCTGCGCCTTGTTGCGCTTACGTCGTTTCTTTTGATCTAATTTTAAATTCAAGCTGTTTAACAAATGCAGGTTTACAAATTTGGGGGTGCTTCTATTGCCACCCCGGATAGAATGCGGGCTCTGTTGCCCATAATCCAATATGGTTCTGCCCCCCTGGTAGTAGTAGTTTCCGCTTTCGGCAAAACCACCAACGCGTTAGAAGATATAGTAACCGCTGCAACCGGCGGAAAACGCGAAGAGGCACTGGAGAAGGTAGCGGCACTGGAAAGTGCGCACAATGAATATGCTTCAGCATTACTTTCGGAGCCTGGCTATAAGGCTGTCGAAGAAAGGCTAAAAGGCTTTTACACAGAAATTCACTGGGCCATAGACGATGCTACAACACAATCTAAAGACTATATCTATGACCAAATTGTGTGTATAGGCGAACTTCTGTCTACTTCCATTTTCAGTGCGTTTCTTAATGAGCAGGGATATACTAACCAATGGATTGATGCTCGCGACCTGATCAGAACGGACGATAACTACCGCGACCCTGAGGTGGACCTCGACTTTTCGAAAGAGTTGATTCAAAAGACTTTAGTTCCTACAATAGCCCAGTATAAAATAGTCATAACGCAGGGATTCATTGGCAGCACAGCCGATAATAACTCCACCACCCTAGGCAGGGAGGGGTCAGACTACACCGCGGCATTGCTGGCCGCTATGATCCCGGCAACCTCTGTAAGCATATGGAAGGATGTCGAAGGTTTATTAAATGCAGATCCGAAGCTGTTTCCGAATACCGTTAAAATAGAAGAGATTACCTACCACGAAGTAATTGAAATGGCTTATTATGGCGCGCAAGTAATACACCCTAAAACCATTAAGCCATTACAAAATGCCAATATACCCTTGTATGTAAAGTGCTTCCTTGACACTAGTTTAAAGGGGACAGCGATACAGAATGCTACGGACACCTTCGTCTACCCTCCCCTAATTGTACTCAAAAAGAATCAAATCCTATTGCAGATCACCAGTCGTGATTTTTCCTTTATAACAGAGGAGAACCTGCGCAATCTGTACAATATTTTCCATGGACAGCATGTAAAGATCAACCTGATTCAAAACGCGGCCATCAGCCTTGTAGTATGTGTTGATAACCGGGAAGATAAAATAAAATCGCTGGTGGAAGAGCTGGAAAAAGACTATAAGGTATTGCGGAACGAAGATGTGCAGTTATTAACAATAAGACATTATACACCTTCTATTATGGAAGAATTGACAAAGGGAAGAATGATACTGTTAGAGCAGAAAACCCGGAATACAGTCCAGGTAGTTGTCAAGTAATATTTGCCCGAAACATCGCAATACCTTCTCTTAAATGAATGGGATTTGTATTGCGATGTTTTAGATCCTAGTTTCTTTTCCGGCAATATCCAACTGCTGCTTCAGCTACCCTCTCTCCGTCAATCGCAGCAGAAATAATTCCTCCTGCATAGCCTGCTCCTTCGGCGCAAGGGAATAAGCCCCGTATCTGTATATGTTGCAAGGTATCTTTATCTCTGGGTATGCGTAATGGAGAAGAGGTGCGCGATTCGGTAGCTATTACGGTAGCTTCGCCGGTATAATAACCTTTCATTTTTTTACCAAAATTCCGGAATCCGCTACTTAGGGCAGTATATACTTCATATGGCAGCACTTCGGCCAGGAGAGTGCTATTCAACCCTGGCAGATAAGAACAATCGGGCAAACTACCGGAATATGTATTGGCAACGAAATCCGTCATACGCTGCGCCGGCGCCTTCAGACTCCCACCTCCCGCCTGCCAAGCCTTTCGCTCTACCATTTCCTGAAAATGCATAGCTGCCAAAGGTCCCGTAAACCCGTAGGCAGCAAAGTCCCGCTCATCGACGCTAACCACCATGCCGGAATTAGCATAAGGGTTATCCCGTTTAGAGGGCGACCAACCATTTACAACCAATTCGCCCTCTGCTGTAGAAGCTGGGGCAATAATGCCGCCGGGACACATACAGAAAGAAAATACGCCACGTCCATTTTCCTGGCTTACCAGAGAGTAAGCCGCAGGCCCTACCAAATCGCCCAGGCCAGATGGGGAACATCCATACTGAATCTGGTTGATCAATTCCTGCGGATGTTCGATGCGAACACCTAAAGCAAAGGGCTTCGCTTCAATAGCAATCTTATGCCGTTCCAACATCACGAATATGTCCCGGGCAGAATGCCCCGTAGCCAATATCAGCAGGTTAGTATTAATTTTCTCATTCCCATTCAACACAATTCCTTTTAAGCTATCGTCTTCAATAACAATATCGGTAAGCTTACAATTGAAACGCACTTCTCCACCGCAGGCATTTATAGCATCGCGCATAGCCACAATAATACCCGGGAGCTTATTTGTACCAATATGCGGGTGGGCCTCGTACATAATTCGCTCGTCTGCTCCGAAATACTTCAGCCATTGCAGACTACGCAGTACGCTTCCTCTTTTGGTCGATCGCGTATACAGTTTTCCATCGCTATAGGTGCCTGCACCACCTTCACCAAAGCAGTAATTTGATTCTGGATTTACTATCCCGAGTTTATTCATTGCTGCAAGGTCCCGGCGACGGCTTCTTACATCTTTACCCCGTTCTATCACGATAGGACAATACCCTTCTTCTATAATTTTCAACGCTGCATATAAGCCCGCCGGACCCGCGCCCGCTATATACACCGGCTCTTTTCCCGAAACATCCTGCAAACGGGGAGTAAAAGCAAATGCATCTGAAAAAGGCTCATCCACAAACACATTCAACTGTTTTTGTATTATGATTTTTTTCCCCCGGGCATCAACAGACTGTCGTAGCGTTTGTGTGGCCTGAATACAATCGACAGGTATTTTGAGTTGCCGGGCCGCAACCTCGCGAACCAATATTTCCTGCCCGGCTTCAACAGGGCTTAAGCGGACTGTAATAAGATAAGGCATTCTATTTAGGAATGAAATGAGAACACAAAAATATTCTATTTCAGGGTATCGCTCAAGAGATAGGCCAGGGAAATGGCTTATTTTAACCAAAACACGAGGATAATGTCCAAGCTAAAGGTTAAAAGGCAAAATAAAAAACGCACATTTATTTGAAAACAAACAAACTATGTAATAATAATTCAAAAAATCACTCTTGACCGGACACCATTCCCAAGCATTACCCCGGAAAGCTTATTTTTGCGCATCTTAAGTATCTAAAGTTTATGCCAGAACTATATATATATAATTCACTCAGCCGTCAAAAAGAAAAATTTGAACCGATTATTGCAGGCCATGTGGGCCTTTATGTATGTGGTCCTACCGTAAGTGGAGAATCCCACCTGGGGCATGCCCGGCCCTACATCACCTTTGACGTTGTGAATCGCTATCTGCGTTACCTCGGATTCAAGGTACGTTATGTTCGTAATATAACCGATGCCGGTCATTTTGAAGAAGAGGGTCGTGAGGCAGAAGATAAGGTGGCAAAAAAAGCGTTGCTGGAGATGCTGGAGCCCATGGAATTGGTACATAAATATACCAGTCTTTTTCATTGGGGAATGCGGAAATTCAACAACCTGGAGCCTTCGATCGAACCCACCGCCACAGGACATATTATTGAACAAATCAGTATGATTGAAAAAATCATTGCTGAAGGATATGCTTACGAAAGTAATGGTTCTGTATATTTTGATGTAAAAAAATACGCAGCTCATTTTCCATATGGCAAACTCTCTGGGCGTGTTATTGACGATTTGCTGGAGACGACACGGGAATTGGAAGGTCAGGATGAAAAAAGAGACAAAGCAGACTTCGCTTTATGGAAGAAAGCCCCTCCAGAGCACATTATGCGTTGGGTAAGCCCATGGGGAGAAGGGTTTCCGGGATGGCATATCGAGTGCTCAGCTATGAGTAGCAAGTACCTGGGCCAACGTTTCGATATTCACGGTGGCGGTATGGATCTGCAATTTCCGCATCATGAAAGCGAAATAGCACAAAGCACAGTGGCTCACGGCTGCAGCCCCGTGAATTACTGGATGCATAATAACATGATCACGATCAATGGCCGTAAAATGGGAAAAAGCTACAATAATGTTATCAAACTGACGGAACTATTTAGCGGCGACCACCCGATGTTAGAGCAAGCCTATCATCCAATGGTTATCCGCTTCTATATTCTGCAGACACATTATAGAAGTACGCTTGATTTTTCGAATGAAGCACTGCAGGCCTCAGAAAAAGCCCTACGGAGGCTGTGGGAAGCTTATGAAGTTTTGAAACAGCTTCCGGTACCGACAGAAGAACGTATTGACGAAGAGCTGAGCAACAAAATTCAGTCCTTTTGCCAGGCCTGCGAAGCAGACATGAACGACGATTTCAATACGGCTAAAGTCCTGGCTAACCTATTCGAACTGGCTCCGGTAATTAATGGGATTAAGGGCGGACAAATACCTTTGCAAACATTATCCGGAAATACCGTTCAGGTTATGAAGGATACTTTCCGCGTCTTCCTGGAAGACATTCTCGGCTTACAACCATTACAAAGTGTCGACAACCACGACAAACTGGATGCGGTATTGAAGATGGTTATTGACATGAGACGGGAAGCCAAGGCCAGGAAAGACTATGCAGCATCTGACAGAATCAGGGATTTCTTAGCGGAGCATGGAATACATTTAAAGGACGAAAAAGGAGGACATGTAAGCTATTCCATAGATTAACCATATTATTAAAATAATGACGTACCGGAATGTCGCCGGCTTCACTACGGCCCCAGTAACAGGGGCCTTTTTCTTTGCAAAGATTAGATTAGCTTTTCTGCTATAATAAAACAGAAAGTCGTCGGTTTTTCCGAATGTTTTGAAGCCGTTGCCGTTGTAGATGAAGCTACTGCCGTTGCCTTTCCCCGCAGCGCGGGACCTTCGGGGGATTCAACGCTGTACGTTGATTGTAACTAGGCCTCTGCAGATCCGATCACTATCTGGAGAGGTATATAGCTACATCACATTATTTCGCTCCTACAGGTAGATAATACCAGTCCCGGAGAAGTAATGTTTTGGCTCCTGGCGAAGGCAAAACATTACTTCTCCGGAGCAAATCAGCGTTGCACAGAATAACAGTATCGCCGCTTGGCCGTGCCGTAAAGAATTACCGG
>JBEBWN010000177.1:0-7815 GCA_040392235.1 Taibaiella helva
TAGCTGGCTTTAGCACCCTGTACAGTCCCCGGATTACGGAAAAGGTTAAGACCGTTCCGCATACGCAAACCATATATGAGTCTGGCAGAGCAAGCGCTTTCTATATGGGCGCTACCCTGCGGCCGGTCTGGCTTTTCAAACCCAATATAGGTTTAGGCCTCCTGCTTTCTACGGGTTACGCGCATCCTCATATCAGGGCTGAACAGATGTACTCCCTGGAACACCAGGTATGGCGTGCAGGATTGGAGCTACATTTGAAATTGTAGTGTTCCTATCCCTACTTTTTTGAAGCGAAAAATAAGAATAACAAACTCCCGAAAGATGTGCCGTTTCTTTAAAACAGTTTAGATAGCTAAAACACCAAACGATCAAGACAGCAGAAGAGTACTAGTGTTAAGTCAAAGGTTAAAAGGAAAAACCAAAAAGTTACAAGCAATGAACCATGGCGTAACAAGTCGAAAAAGTAAGCTTGACCAGACACTAGTACATTAGCCGAGCTCAAACGTGGTTACTCCATAGACCTTACCTGCCGGAAAGTCCGGAATGCCATTTTTATACATACGGGCTGTTTCAAAAACCAACTGCAAATGGTATCGTTTTATCCAGGAGTGCGTACAATCATTATCTTCTGACATATCTATATAAACCATCTCTCCCGGAGCGGCGACACTATGACAAGCCAGGAAAAGTTTTTCGCTAAGATCGGCATTATCGGCAAATAATGGTCCTATTTTGTAACCCTCCAAGCACCTTCGCAACACGGCATAACCTGTCACTTTTCCCTGCTCCTGCGTGAAAAATGTTTGCGCCCCTTTCATGGTTATCCAACCCGAGGTAAAGGCAGAACGATCGGTGCCAAATATCGCGGCATCATAAGCAAGAAGAGCCTTTGTTACATCAGTGGTAAAAAACTGTACATCTTCTGGCATGGCTACACGCAAAGCAGGCGCTGCCAGCCGCATTTGCCTGTAGGCGTATACAAAACCTGATTTTTTGTAATCCGCTATCCGTGCCGGTACGCCGTCTAAACCGCAAATAATACTGCTGTCCAGCCTGGCTAGAGCATGCTGCCATATCCGGTAGCCATATCCCCTGCCCCTGTATGCCGGATCGACAATGTATAGCCCTACAAAGCTATAAATACCGTTATAGTTTACGGCCGAAATGCAGGCGATGATTTTATGGTCCAGCTCGCCTATCCAGAAACCCTGCTTGTTGGCCAGGAAGAAGGCCTGGCCATCTGAAATACCGGGATTCCAGCCTTCTGCCGCGGCCATCCGGATCATTTGCTCCACTTCTACCCCATCTGCATTGCGGATGATCATATTTTCCTGCATATAATGAATTTACCTGCAATGATACGAACATCTGGTAAAAGTTCACCCTCGCTCCGGGGGCTTCTCCACGACGGGGAAATATAAATGGTCAATATGCTGGACTGGGATGATGTAAGAACCGCTCTCCTGTAAAGATATCCCGTTAAGCAATACCGGGCGGGTAACATTTCTTGTCCTATGCAAAGTATAATTGAAAAAAATACCGGTAAAATTGCCGTGAACAATTGCAAGAGTCCCGGAAAATGCTAAAACATCACTATTTAACAGCAGTAACGTTATAAAGCAATGGCAGATTATCAGCACACCCTCCACTTAAAAGCAGACCCGGAAAAGGTTTTCGTTGCGCTGACCCGGGAGGTTTCATTATGGTGGACCTCCGTATTCGAAGGCTCCTCGATCGCTATCGGCGACACCTTTACCGTACGCTTCGGCGAAGGCATATTTAAAACCTTAAACATATCGCAGTTAATACAGCAGCAATCGTTAACCTGGGAGGTGAAGGAGGCCTTAATCGATATTCCCCAACTGCAACATCAGGCGGAATGGAAAGGGACTACCATACATTGGGCAATTGCTCCCAGCGAAACAGGCACCCTGCTCGTACTTACCCATTTCGGCTTGAATCCGGCTTTGGAATGTTATACCATCTGTTCCGAAGGCTGGCAGCAATTCCTGCATAGCTTACAGTGTCACATCGAAACCGGCAAGGGAAAACCTTTTCAATTAACGACGCCAATAGCAGTATAATTATCGGGACAGGCTGTACAAGGTCACGCTAAGGCTGTATATCCCACCATTTATCCCAGGCCCTGTCGTCCTCTTCGAGGTATACCTTCTCGCCTATCCTGGGTGTGGTTACCGGGAGCCGGGCTGCAGCTGCCAGCGCCGATACCTCTTGCAAGGGGGCATACCAGGGGTGTTGCGCCAGCCGGAATTTAGAATGGTGCACCGGTATAAAATTCCGGGCATCCAGGTCCTGTACCTCCAGTATAATCTCTGCGGGGAGGGAATGTATATAGGGCCAGCGTTCATTATATTGTCCGCATTCCAGTATGGCCCAGTCAAAGGGGCCAAAAGCGGCGCCAATCTCCTTAAAATGAGGGCCGTAACCGCTATCGCCGCCCAGGAATATTTTCCAGTTGGGTGTCTGCAACACAAAAGAGGTCCAAAGCGAAATATTACGCCGGAACAACCTGCCCGAGAAATGTCTTGCAGGCGTAAGCGTAACTTTAAAACCCTTGCCCAGATCTACCTCCTCCCACCAGTTGCGTTCGATCAATTTCTCCCTGGGCCATCCCCAATATTCGAAATGCTGGCCAACGCCCAAACCGCATATCACCAGCTTTACCTTTTCCTGTAGTTGCTGTATTGTTCTATAATCCAGGTGGTCCCAATGGTCATGCGAAATAAACAGTACATCGATATCCGGCATATCAGCAGCATGATAAACCGAGGTGCCGGCAAAGGCCCGGACGGAACGGGGCACAGGCGAAGCATTGGCGCTGAAAACAGGATCGATAAGCAGCTTCAACCCCTCTACCTGGATAAAATAGGAACTATGCCCGAACCAGACAAAGAGATTCTCCTCTACCGGCAGGTTCTTTAGGTCTGTCCATACAGAAGGCAGTGCATACAGGGGCTCTGTATCCGGGTATTTCCTGAAAAACTGCCAGAATACCTTCCACATACTGGCGCCCTCCGCCAGCGCAGGTGTGATTACCTGGTTCTGGAACTGTCCATTCCTGTAATTGGATAATGTATTAAAATAAGCCCTTCTTTTCTGATCAGGAAATTGTCCGAGTTCTTTCACGAGATTTGTTATAAAAAATGGTCAGTTTGCTATGGTAACAGGATATCGAGGATTCCAACTTCTATTTTTCCAATGTGATCCTGTCCGTTCGGTGTTCATTACAAGTCAATTTATTCCAACCGCAGCTTTTCTTCTTCCAGGTCTATATGATGAAGGAATTTCCTTATGATCTCTTCATCTATCCTGCGTTCGGTCTTGTTTTTCGACAGGAGCAGGTTACGCTGCCTGTCCAGAATTTTAATATAGATCAATTTGACTTCTTCCGGAACGAAAGAATGCTCTTCTGGCTGGAGCTGATGTTCCCAACGATGTGCTAACTGTTGCAGGAGCAGGCTCTGTTCCCATTCAGAACGATGATGCTCTGTAACATAATCCAGGGAATTCTGAGCCAGCTCACGGCGGATCAATTGCTCCGTTTCTTCTTCGGGAAGATGATCATTGAACTCCGGCAGCTTTATTTTTTTGATCAATACCGGTAAGGTCAATCCTTGTATCACCAGTGTCAACAAGATAACTACAAAAGTCACATATAAAATAAGATTGCGGTGCGGAAAAGGTACGCCATCAATGGTTATGGGTATAGATAAGGCGGCTGCCAGCGATACCACTCCCCGCATACCTGTCCAACCTAAAATAAGAGGCGCCTTTAGTCCGGGGTTCTTATCTGCCACCGGGATGAAATAACTGGCTATTTTGGTAACGATTACTGCACCATATGCCGCCAGCATCCGCCCTGCTATCAGCACACCGGTAATCAACAGCCCGTAGCCGGATGCCTGGTAAAAACCAATACCATCCTGCTTCAATCCCGCAATAATTTCGGGCAGGTCCAGGCCGATCAGTAAAAACACCAGTCCGTTTAATAAGAATACCAGGCTCTGCCATACATTTTCACCCCGCAGGCGCGAGGAGCCACTGAGAAAGCGGTGCCGGTGATAAGAAAGGAAAAGACCACCGCTGACAACGGCCAATACACCGGAACTATGTACTTCTTCTGCAGCAATATACATAGCAAACGGCGCTACCAGGGTTAAAATGGTATCCATATTTACATCCGTAGGCAGCCATTTATGAATCTTCATGAAGATAAATCCCAGCAACAATCCTATCCCTACACCGCCTATTAGCATCCAGCCAAAGCTTAAGGCGGCTTCGTGCCAGACAAACTGGCCGGTTGCTACCGCTATCAGGGCAAAACGGAAGATGATCAGCGAAGAGGCATCATTCAGCAGGCTTTCCCCTTCCAGGATCGACGACATTCTTTTGGGCACTTTTACAAACTTTAAAATAGCGCTGGCACTAACCGCATCGGGAGGAGAAACGATACCCCCCAGCAGGAAACCCAGGGCCAGGGAAAAGCCGGGAATAAAGGCATTGGCTACAAAGGCCACTGATATAGCAGTCAGAAACACAACAACAAAAGCAAAACTACCTATGATGCGACGCCAGTGCCAGAGCTCCTTCCAGGAATTGGCCCAGGCAGCTTCATACAATAAAGGCGGCAGAAAGATAATAAAGATCAGCTCAGGATCTATTTTTATGGGCGGGACACCAGGAATAAAACTGATCAGCAGGCCTGCTATTACCAAAAGCACCGGGTAAGCCACCCTGATCTTATTGCCCAGCATAATCAGCAATACAATCAACACGATCAACGCGAGATAGAACGGAAAATAAGTTAACATAAACAAGTAAGATTATCTAAAGCAAGAGAAAGGTCCAGGCTGCATCTGGTTAAAGAACAATATTACCCTGGGGTAGAATGGGCGCGGGCAGCTCTGCCTCATCAAGCATATCCCGCATATCGATTTCTATAGTCCGGCTTATCTGTGTTATCGGTATATCATTGGCGCTGCCTTCAAAAGGATTCACAGAACTTTCGCCTACCGTATCCAGGGTATGAAAGGCCCAGGTAACCAGGGCTGAGAAAGGAATATTAAACCAAATGCTATAGCCTTGCAGGAATGAGCCCTCTCCCAAACGCTCCATTTCCCTTAATAAACCAAAAGGCGTAAGGGTAACAAAAATAAACAACAGGTAAGTCGCAATAGAAGCAAAATTGCGGGGATAAGGAAAGTTCTTTATCCGCTCTGCCCTGCCCTGGCCATCAGTGAACCGGATAATAGATTGCTGCAACAGGGTCCATTCAAAATCATTGATCTTACCCGATCCATGCAGTCGGGCTAATTCATCCGATTGAAGCGCCGTTAACTGTGTGGCTCTATTCTTTTTCGATAAAATATACTGGTAATCCGCCTCGGACAGATAGGCTTTCAATTCCTCCTCCAGCGTAGTTTGCGTTTCCGGAATAATATACCTGTTTTTACGAAAACTCCGGTTCCGCTGCCGGGCCATATTCTCCCAGCTACGGGGTTCCCGTAGCTGGTAACGTAAAGCAGTAAGCCAGGCAAAATGCCGGTAAAACATCCGTTTGACGGTTTCTGTCTCCCGCTCTTTTAATACGTCGCGTAAGGAATAGGCAAAACTGCGACTATCATTAATAATTGATCCGTATATCTGCCGCGCTTCCCAGATCCTGTTGTAGCTGGCATTATTTTTAAAACCCACAACAAAGGCCACGGCCGTACCCAAAATGGCAAGCGGCTGCCAGGGTAACGCCAGGAAAGTCCATCCTTCAGCGTACAATATGGTCGGCACTGAAGCCAGGAGCAACAACCATAACGTATCTATTTCCGTCCATTTAAAGAATTCGAAAGGGGTATAACGTCTTCCCGTATGCATATAATGCTTATATTTTCGATAAATGTAGAAAACAACATCGAGATCACCATCATCTTAGTCCAAAAAGAGCGACCGACTTTTTCGAGAGCGAAAATTTCTACCAAACATTTGTCATTTTGGTATAGGGCATAAAAGCAATATGGATTAATCTAACGTTCTATAGGATCTATGGCCTATTGACCGTAATTATATTTCGAACATAAAGCTGTCACAGCCATAAGATTTTGGGGAGCGTAACGAGTAGTTAAATCTGCATAAAATACCAGTTTTCATTCCTTACTTATCCTGGAATATACTTGTTTAAAACAGCGTGCTTATCCGTTTTCACCTGTACAAAGCGCTCAAAAGTTTTATGGGCATTGCGTACATAACGCCTGAACCAGAAAATAGTACCGGTAGGCAATACATCAGTAAAGGGGAAAAACTCTTCAGCGAAGCCCAGCATAGATATTTTGGCAGAGCCAAACAAAGCATAGAGTAATAATGCGGAAAGAGGTGCAATAAATACATCCGAAAGCTCGCCCAATACGGGCACGGCATAGGACAATATTCCTAACAGATCTATAGCTATTGCGGCTATTAATTTAAAAACTTTTTCCCTGTTATAAGCGGCTAGAATCTGTTGCTGCGTCATTATTATATTAGTATTACGGTTATCAGACGACTTTTCATGCTAAAAGTTAAAACTAAATTTACTGTTTTTTCGCTAAATCCGACAAGGTGCGATAACCGTAACATCTTCCCTATAGGCTACAAGATTATCCTTTTGGGAGAGATTATATTAAGTAAGCAATTGATTTACAGCATTGCTGAAGAAGAACGGCAGCGTTTGGCGGCAAGAATATAAAAGTGATACATTGTCCTGTCATAGCCTTACACCGATCTTGTAAAAGCGTTCCCTGGGCATGTGTAGAATGCCTGGCTAATCCAGGTACCAGCCAGGCAAGCCCACAATAAATCCGGCCGGCATATTTCTCTGCGTTTTAGTATTCGGCATACTACGGCAAAAGCCTAGGTCAACATGGCGGGAAAATAGGGAATCGGGTAACACTACACCTGTATTAAATGGAAGTTTCGGTTAGCTATTGCTCAATAAGTTTTTTGAATCCCAGGTTACTTAAAGTTCCTTCCTTTACCAAAAAGATCCAATTGCTGGGGCTGTGGCGCAACTTTCTTTGCATTGGGGTCATTATGAAACCCATACACATCCATCTCTGCCCCTTTAGGCACCACAATGGGTTGCAAAAGCGCTGAAAGATTCTCGAATTTACGGGCTATCACATGAATCACTTCTCCTTCTTTTTGCAAACGGCCCTCTACCAGGAGCAGCTGGGCATACATAATTTCTTTCCGGTAGCGTGTAAAAATGCTTTCGAACGCCACCAGGTTAGCAACACCATGTTCATCTTCAAGCGTAATAAAGCATATACCGCTGGCCGTTCCCGGTCTTTGACGCACGAGCACCAAGCCGGCTACCTGTACAAAAGTACCATCCGGCCAAAGTTCCAGTTCATGAGTAGCCAGGATATTCCGAGCATACAATTGCCGCCGTACAAAGCTTACAGGATGGGCTTTTAACGAAAGGGCCAACGACCGGTAATCCTGTGCTACATGCTCGGCTGCCGACATGACAGGCAGTGCCACATCCGGTTCCTGGTTGCTGTCAGAAGGCTGTCCCCGGAAAATACCTACCGGCCGGTCGCGCAAAGCAGTTATCTCCCATAACGCCTGCCGGCGATCCAGGCCAATAGAGCGGAAAGCGTCGGCATCGGCAAGCTTTTCCAGCGTGATCAGTGCCATACCGGCATCCCGTAACAGGTGTATTTGCCGATAAGGTTGCCCGCGCTGTGCTATAAGGCAGGCGATATCCTCTTCCCGGATACCTTTAACCTGCCGGAAACCCAGGCGAAGGGCACAATACTCTCC
>JBEBWN010000178.1:0-7811 GCA_040392235.1 Taibaiella helva
TGCATACTTACCTCCTTCGTCTGTCAAGGTTCCTGGAGTGATGTTCACTTCCTCCTCCCAGCAATTGAACACATTGACCTGTTTGGGATTAAGTGTATCAAAGCTTTTAGTACTGGCAAAATTAAAGGGGTGCTCCGGCAATAATTTTCTATAAAAATTAATGGCCTTATTGGATGCAAAGACAACGGGTGTACAAAAGTCTAGTATCCGGCTGTCGGAAAACACCTTGATAATCAGCTCTAATCCTACACCATTAAGGTCGCCTGTAGTAATACCAATAATTGGCTTGTCCATCTATTTATTAAAAATTTATTATTATCAGGAATACCGCCGCAAATTACAGAATGATATCCAATTTGCTGCTTTCCTTTTAGATTCCTCCCCTGCATCAGGAAGCTATAGCGAAAGACAGGTTTGATA
Organism: Taibaiella helva; assembly: GCA_040392235.1. GTDB lineage: Bacteria > Bacteroidota > Bacteroidia > Chitinophagales > Chitinophagaceae > Taibaiella > Taibaiella helvus_A. Next base: position 421 of record JBEBWN010000178.1, read on the forward strand.
TTGCGATTAAAAGGTTTTGAAACGATGAAAACAGGAAAAATAGTCTTGTCCGCACAGCCTTCTTAATTTCCTTACTTTTACAGACAAACTATATTTTTCATTTTTATGACAGTGGATAAAAAAGTATTTGACAACATATTGGAAACAGTAGGTAACACTCCTTTAATTAAATTGCACAAGACCGTTGCAGACCTTCCTTGTCCCGTATATGCAAAAGTGGAATTTTTTAACCCGGGCAACTCCATCAAGGATCGTATGGCCTTAAAAATGTTGGAAGTTGCTGAAAAAGAAGGAAAAATAAAGCCCGGCGGGACCATAATAGAAGGCACTTCGGGCAATACCGGTATGGGACTTGCGCTTGCCGCTATTCAGAAAGGCTACCGTTGCATTTTTACCACTACGGATAAACAGTCTAAAGAAAAGGTTGATATCTTAAAGGCATTTGGCGCAGAAGTCATTGTATGCCCTACCAATGTAGAACCGGAAGACCCGAAATCCTATTATTCTGTTTCCAAAAGATTGGCTCAGGAAGTTCCGAATAGCTGGTATGTTAATCAATATGACAATCTGGCCAATAGGTTAGCCCATTATGAACAAACCGGCCCCGAAATATGGGAGCAAACGGAAGGTAAAATTACCCACCTGGTAGTGGCTACAGGTACCGGAGGCACCGTTACGGGGACTGGCAAATATCTTAAAGAAAAAAATCCGGACATACAGGTTTGGGCTATCGACAGTTACGGCTCCTTGCTGACCAAATGGTTCAACACCGGCGAAATAGACATAAAGGAAGTGCATCCTTATATCACGGAAGGTATTGGAGAAGATTTCGTTCCTGAAAATTACCAGAGAGCATATATAGACTACTTTGAAAAGGTTACGGATAAGGATGGGGCGGTGATGGCGCGCCGGATCGCCAAAGAGGAAGGTATTTTTGTGGGCTACTCCGCCGGATCGGCTCTCTCGGGGCTTAAACAACTGAAGAACAAGTTAAAAAAGGATGACCTGGTAGTCGTCATTTTCCATGATCACGGCAGCAGGTATGTTGGCAAAATATATAATGACGAATGGATGCTGGACCGTGGCTTTCTGGACGTGCATACTGTTCAGGATTTAATAGGAGGACTGGGAGCGCGCCGGTTGGTCACCATAGAAAAAACGGACACCATTCAAAAAGCTATGGATTTGATGCAACAATATGATATTGAACAAATTCCAGTAACGGCTGGCGGCGAAATGTGCGGATCAGTATCGCAACACGGTCTTTTCAAAAAGCTTATGCAGGACACTCACATAAAAGAAAACACAATAGAAAGCGTATTGGAAGCGGCAATTCCGGTGGTTGCTATGAATACCCCTATAGAACGGCTAACCGCTTACATTAATAAGGAAAACGGGGGCATTTTATCTAAAGACGAAAGCGGAAACTATCATATTCTTACTAAATACGATGTTCTTAATGCGTTGTCCAAGGGTTAAGAATAAACTTTTCAAATTTAAGTTTGGGTAATTCATAGTTAATCGCTACCTTTGCGCTCCGATTTTGTGAGGTAAAATTAAATATAAAAATTAAAATGGCTAACGCAACCATCGACGCTAAAAAAGCAAATATTTTCAAAACGTACGGCGGATCTGAAAAAAATACAGGATCTGTAGAAGCTCAAATTGCTTTATTAACAGAGCGTATTCTTCATATTTCAGAGCATATTAAAAGAGGCAATAAGAAAGACCATTCTTCCAACCTGGGATTGATTAAAATGGTAGGACAGCGCAAGCGTTTGTTAACCTATTTAAGTCGCACAAATCTTCAGGGATACCGCGAGTTGATCGCCAAACTGGGTCTTCGTAAATAATCATACTATGGTGTTTCCATGGAAACTATTCCCAACCTGCATAGTGTTGGGAATAGTTTTTTGTGTTTGTATAATATCAACAGATTGTAGCAGGCCATAATGCTAAGGACCACAAATCCGCCCCGACTGGCCATACCAAACATAAGCGCTAAAGTAATATAACAATAGAATTATCATAAATTCGGTCCTTTTATACTCGGGGCAAAAGGACAAAAGTAGCTGACACTAGCCCCAAGATGACACATAAACAACAAAATATGATGCTGAATCCAATTTCCGTATCGTTCAAGCTGGACGATGGACGTGAGGTTACAATCGAAACAGGCAAACTGGCCCGCCAGGCAGATGGCGCCGTTACAGTACGTTGTGGCAATGCCATTTTGCTAGCTACCGTAGTAGCCAGCAAAGAGCCCAAACCGGGGCAGTCCTTTTTTCCTCTTACGGTAGATTACCAGGAGAAATTTGCAGCCGCCGGCCGTATTCCCGGCTCCTTCTTTAAACGGGAAGGCCGCATGAGCGACTACGAAGTACTGATATCACGGCTAATTGACCGGGCTCTTCGCCCACTGTTCCCCGAAAACTATTATTGTGAGGTACAGGTAATTGTTACCCTTATTTCCAATGACCCAGAAGTTGTACCCGATGCCTTGGCCTGCTTAGCAGCTTCTGCAGCACTTGCTGTTTCTGATGTTCCCATCCAGGAAATTATTTCTGAAGTTCGTGTAAGCCGCGTAAACGGCGCTTTCATCATCAACCCTACTGCATCACAATTACAGGAAGCCGATATGGATTTTATCATAGGAGCCACTGATAAAAATATCATGATGGTTGAGGGAGAGGCGCATGAATGCCAGGAAGAAGATTTAATCTTAGCCATTGAAAAAGCCCATGAGGCTATTCGCGTCCAGGTAAAAGCTCAGGAAGAGCTCCGTACCAAAGTTGGCGTGACCACAAAAAGAGAAGTACCCGTTGCTTATAGCAATGAGGGCATTATTAACCTGATCGACGAGAAGGCTAAAGCCCGAATGCTCGAAATCTCCCGTGGAGGTACTGCTAAGCATGAGCGCAGTGATGCCTACAAGGCACTGATAGACGAGGTTATGGCAAGCTTTGATTTGGAAACTACTTCGGTAGAAGACCTGGAATTAGCCAAACGTTACCTTGATGATTTACAGTACTATACGGTACGTAATATGATCCTTGATGAAGGTAGAAGGTTGGACGGACGGGAATTAAATCAAGTTCGCCCGCTAGCGATGGAAACAGACATTCTCCCTTCTCCCCATGGTTCTTCTCTGTTTACCCGCGGCGAAACACAGTCCTTAACGACGGTTACGTTAGGAACAAAGGACGATGAAATGTTGATTGAAACTGCTGGAACCTCAAACTATGCACCATTTTACCTGCATTATAACTTCCCTCCTTTTTCAACCGGTGAAGTTAAATTTCTCCGGGCCCCAAGCCGTCGCGAAGTGGGACATGGCAACTTAGCTAAACGCTCGTTAGAAATGCTCATGCCCAAAGACTATCCATATACTGTACGCATTGTTTCTGATATATTGGAATCTAACGGTTCTTCCTCTATGGCAACAGTTTGCGCGGGCTCACTAGCCTTAATGGATGCCGGGGTTCCTTATAACAAACACGTTGGTGGAATTGCAATGGGACTCATTAGCCGTTCCTCTGACAATAAATGGGCCGTATTAACCGATATCCTGGGTGACGAAGATCATTTAGGTGACATGGACTTTAAAGTTACAGGTACCCGCGATGGTATTTGCGGTATACAAATGGACATTAAAGTAGATGGGTTAAGCATGGATATTATGCGCCAGGCATTGGAACAAGCTAAACAAGGCAGGCTGCACATATTGGATGCTATGTATGCTTGCATCCCTGTACACCGAGATGAACTGAAGCCACATGCACCACGAATTGAACAACTGATTATTGATCGTGAGTTTATCGGTGCGGTTATCGGCCCCGGTGGTAAAATCATCCAGCAAATACAAAGAGAGACCGGAGCAGAGATCAATATTGAAGAAGTTGGCGAAAACGGTGTTGTTAAGATCTTCTCCAACAATGGCGAAAGCCTGAAAAAGGCGGTAACCTGGATTAAAGGAATAGTAGCTGTTCCCGAAATAGGCGAAACCTATGATGCGGTTGTAAAATCGGTAATGCCTTACGGCGCATTCGTAGAGTTTATGCCCGGGAAACAGGGTTTACTTCATATTTCTGAAGTAAGCTGGAAGAGGCTGGATAACCTGGATGGTGTGCTTTCTGAAGGGGACGCTATAAAGATCAAATTGGTAGGACTTGATCCCAAAACCGGTAAATTCCGCCTTAGTCGCAAAGTACTGACGGAGAAACCCGAAGGTTATGTTGAGCAACCTGAGCGTGAAAGACCGGAACGGAGAGAACGTCCCGAACGCAGGGAAAGGCCACAATCTAAGGGCGATAGAAGAGACAATTAAAAAGAAAGTATAACGCCTTACCTTTAAATAAACGGGGACTGCCATGAGATGGGTAGTCCCCGTTTTTGTATATTGATATGCATATATTTAGAGGAGTTTATTAAAATGCCAAAGCAGCCGACGGTATTTACAACAACATGGCGGGAAGTATTACGCTTCAACTCTACATCACTGCTGTTTTACAAACCATTTATGCTGCGCCTGCTCCAGTCCCTGCGTAATGCGTACTATATAGATTCCGGGAAATAAGGAGGATACATTTACATGGCTTTGCTCCAGCACGCCTTCCACCTGTACCTGGCCCGCCACATTATAAATTGTATATTGACGCAACGCTTTGTCCTTCAAATTGTCAGCCTCAAAATGGAAGTATAAATTTCCGTCAATTGTCGGATTAGGATAAATGGTAAGTTGATTTTCCTCTTTCACAGTGGAAAGTATGCTAACCGAAGTAGAATCATATAGTTCAATGATTTTATCCTCCCGGGTACCGGCACCTGACGCATTCGAGTTGCTGGTAGATACAAAAATCCGGCCATCCGGAGCTACGGCAATGGCTCGAAGTCTGCCATAATCCAGGCCGGGAATGGTAACAGCACGCAGTACGGAATCGCCTGTACCGTTTAAATTCAATTGCAGCAGTTGACTCCCTTTTAAGGTCGTCATCAAAACGGCACCATTAAATTGTGGAAACATGGGATAATCGTAATAAGCAATGGCAGATACAGCCAATGTCGGTGTCCAGGCGTACAAAGGTTCAATAACATCATTTTCATTACAGAAGGTTATTTCGTCCGGTAAATCGCAGAATCCTTCTACATCCGGCCAACCATAATTGCGCCCTTTCTGGATAATGTTAAATTCATCTTCCTTATCCGGCCCATGCTCGGAGCTATATAAGAGCCCATTATGATAGTACAGCCCCTGAGCATTGCGGTGACCCCAACTCCACACCGGGCTGCCTTCGATAGGATTATCGGAAGGAATAGTTCCATCCAGATTAATCCGTAGCACCTTACCATTCAGACTGTTTACATTCTGTGACAACCCCGTATTAGCGGCATCACCAGTCGTAATAAACAATTTATCATTTACAACCAGCAGCCGGCAGCCATTATGAATAGAAGATGCGTCAACATTATCAAGTATCACGCGGGAATCGGTAAGGGTATTAGCCGAAAATAAATAACGTACAACCTTTAATTGATATGTGCCACTGGTTTCATAATTATAAGCTATATAAACATAGGGTTCGTTATCAAAGGTTGGATGCAAGGCCATGCCCAACATACCTCCTTCCCCTCTTATTGCTACCTGCGGTTCATGATAAATCGTGTCCAAATGTCCGCTTACAGGGTCCAGTGTACACACGTAACCGTCTTTTTGCGTAAACCAGATATGGCTGTCCGGAGCATAAATAATTTCCCAGGGTATAAACAGTCCCTCCTTGACAACTCTGCTACGCATGTCCTGTCCGAAAGCGCTCAAAGCATTTGATACCAACAGTAGAATGTAAAAAAGTAATCTCATTTTTCGCCCGTTTTAATTCATATCTAACACACATGCCGCCAATTTGTTGCCTCCCGCTCTAGTAAGGCGCCCCTAGTACGACTAAGGGCTGTCCCCTAAATGGAAACAGCCCTCAATACCTGACATTTATGTCTAGACTATTTTTTGTTACCGAACATGCCCGTTAAAGCATCTAGCGGGCTTTCACCGCCGTCATTGCTTCCACCGCCGAAACCGCTTAGCAAAGAGCCCATATCGAATTTACCATTCAATAGCTCCTCTACTTTATCAGAGAGAAAAGGAGGTAACTTCGATTTCACAAAGGTTATAGTTGTTTCTACAGATTTAGCAGCAGCTTCAGGGGACAGTCCTGCCTTGTTTATCAATTCATTTACTAATTCTTGCATAGTTATAGTTTCAATTTTTATTAAAAGATAATCACTTTAAGCTGCTTTCATGTACTCCAGCTTCGATCTTTCCAACTTTTGCTTGGCATAGTCCAAGGTAAGATAGAATACTCCGGAATGGTTTTCTGAAGGTAGTTCGAACATTGCATCGGTAAGGATCATTTCACAGATTGTACGCAACCCTCTCCCTCCCAACTTATACGTAAAGGCCTTATCCACCATATAGTCCAACGCAGCTTCTTCGATTTCAAGTTTAATCCCCTCATACTCGAATAATTTTTTATACTGACGGATCAACGCATTTTTGGGTTCTGTAAGTATCTTTTTCAATACATCCTTATCCAAAGGATTAAGGTAGGTCACGACTGGAAGCCGTCCCAACAGTTCAGGAATCAGTCCGAAAGTTCGCAGATCCATGGGATTGACATACTGTAGTAAATTGGTGCGGTCCAGTTTTTCCTTCTGATCCATATTCTTAAACCCTATTGTGGACGATTCCATCCTGCGGGCGATCATTTTATCGATGCCTTCAAAGGCGCCACCACAAATAAATAGTATATTTTGAGTATTAACCTTGATCAGCTTCTGCTCTGGGTGCTTCCTACCCCCCTGCGGTGGTACGAGTACTTCCGATCCTTCCAGCAATTTTAACAATGCCTGTTGCACACCTTCGCCGCTAACATCGCGGGTAATAGAAGGGTTATCACTTTTGCGGCCTATTTTGTCGATCTCGTCGATGTATACAATACCTTTTTCGGCCGCCGCCACATCGTAATCGCAAGCCTGCAATAACCGCGACAGTATACTTTCCACATCTTCCCCTACGTAACCCGCTTGGGTGAATACCGTAGCGTCAGCAATAGCAAAAGGCACCTGCAAAATGCGGGCGACCGTTTTGGCCAGCAAAGTTTTGCCGGTGCCGGTTTCGCCCACCATGATGATATTAGACTTCTCTATTTCCACGTCATCGGCCTCCGGGTGTCTCAATCGTTTGTAATGGTTATACATAGCTACTGCCATTACTTTTTTTGCGTCATCCTGACCTATAATATATTGGTCCAGGAATTCTTTAATTTCTTTAGGCTTATAAACCTTATGCTTGTTTATATCATATTTGGAAGAAGACACTTTTTGTTTCACACTGGCAT
>JBEBWN010000179.1:0-7799 GCA_040392235.1 Taibaiella helva
AAGTATTTATATACACACCGTCAGTTTCGTTACCCTTTGTTTGTTTTTTTGTTGCTTTTGTCTTCCTGGTTTAATGCCGTCGCACAAGTAGGCAATTACCGGTTTGGCCAGTACCAGGGTAGTTATCAGCCGATTACTAACGGCGATACGGTTGCCGGCGCAACCGATATTACCAACAACTCCCTCATGAATAATATTTTTGTTCCTGTTCGTTTACCCTTTTCGTTTAATTTTAATGGGCGTGTATTTGATACATGCTATATCAGCGAAAATGGCTATATAACATTCAGCCCGGCCTTCAGCATAGGGGGCTTCTATCCTCTTTCCATTCAGTTCCCGGGTCTTCATTCTGTAATATCGGGTATGTCTGCCGATCTTTGGGGGCTTTTTGTCACAGGATGCACTTCCACCAAAGGGTCGGCAGTAATAAATAATGTCGGTTCATTTGCCGGTGTTCGTACCGGGCTTCCTGTTGCCGGGTTCGGCATTCCGGCAGCCACTACTATCGCTTCCTTCGATACAGTGGCTAAAACCATTACCCTTTCGGCCGATGCCACCCTGACCTCTGCTAACGGCGCTATCCGCTGGCCAAGGGGCGTCATTAAGACCGGGGTCAGCGGTACAGGTAGCAACCGTAAATTTACCATCGAGTTCGCGCATTTGTCAGATAACAGCACGGCTGCTAATGCTGCCAGCGATATTAATTTCCAGATACAACTGGAAGAAACAACCAATAAGGTCTCTGTAATTTATGGCCCGGTCAACGTCCTGAGCACAGGTGGAACAAAGAATTGCCAGGTTGGCTTACGTGGCGATATGTCAAGCGATTTCAATGCCAGGACATTGGCTGCCAATCTACCCTGGACCAGCACGGACCCTGCTGCTCTTAATACCGCTTATATAGTACGGGGCAGCCAAAGCCTTCCGGACATAGGGCTTACCTTTACCTGGGAGTCGCAGGATTGTTATTACCCTGATAATCTGACTTATTCCAGGGTGTCTTCGGGGGGAATGACTCTTCATTGGAATAGCCCAGCCAAGGGAATGCCTGTAACGGGGTACCAATGGGAAGTACGTACTTCCGGTGCAGCTGGCTCCGGAGCAACCGGCCTTGCGGCGAGTGGTACCGTCTTCGGCGATAGTGCGGTTGTCAAGGGATTGGATCCCAATACCATTTATAACGTTTACGTGCGGGGCAACTGCAGTGCAGAGCGCAGTAACTGGTCCATTGCTAAAAATATAAAGATTCCCTGCGACCAGGTAATAACACCTCCTTATTTAGAAGACTTCAAAACTTTTGTCAACTATCCCACTATATCGCCGCCGGCTTGCTGGTCGATTGCTACCGGTGTACTAGATGCCGGACCTACCATTTTTTCTGGTTATCCTATTCCGACTAATACATGGAATACACAGGCTTGGCCAATACCGGGAGGGGGCAAAATGGCTTTCCTGATGATGCTGGAAACCTCGCAGGGAGAGTGGTTTATGTCTCCTTCAATAGATCTGGGGCGTAATAAGGACAAGCAAGTGGAATTCGACCTTCTGATTCAAAATTCGGCGTTCAAGAATGTAGGCCTGGGTGCAGATGATACCTTGGCACTCGTGATCTCTACTGATAATGGATTAACCTGGTCGAAAGATAACATTATTCATCAATGGACCAATCGTAACACCCCTTTACAGGATACGCATTTTGTATTTAAACTCAACAATTACCAGGATACGGTCCGGCTCGCTTTTTACGCTAAAGAGGGGAATTGGGACGCGGCAGAATACATTAAATTGCATGACTTTTCTGTTGTCAATATACCTTGTTTCGAGTTGAACCTGGGCAATAACATCACCCGTTGTAGCGACGGCTCCAGGGGGGATACGCTTAATGCCGGTTCACTAACCGGGGCCACTTATATCTGGGATGACCAATCTACGGACAGCCAAAGAGTGGTAAATAAATCAGGAACATATTCTGTGAAAGTGCTAAAAGATGGTTGTACACGATACGACACAATTGTGGTAACCTATAACCCCTATCCGAAGCCCATTGACCTGGGCATGGATACCACTATTTGCGGTTCCGATACCCTCTGGTTAAAAGCCGGGCAGCCCGGCGATCTTATCCGCTGGTTCAATGGCGTCCAACAGCTTGCCGATAAAACTACCTTCCCTGTAGGGAAAACCGGTAGCTATCGTGTTGAGCTTACAGATCCCGCCCGATGCGGTACCGTATATGATACCATAAACGTGACAATTATTCCTACGCTGCCTTATGTGTCATTAGGAAACGACACCAGTAGTTGTAAAGGCACGCCACTTATCCTGGATGGAGGGAATCCCGGTTTGAAAACTGTATGGAATCAAAAAGTAAACAGCCTGACCCTTACCGTCGATACCTCCGGTACCTACCATGTTTTGGTAACCGACAATGATGGCTGTACCGGGGCCGATACTATAAAAGTGACCATATTGCCGTCACTTGCTGTTGACCTGGGCCCGGATACTGCTTTTTGCGTTCAAGATCAAATTGTTCTGGATGCAGGTGAAGGCGGAGCGGCTTACCTTTGGGATGATGGCGGTGTGGGGCGCACACGGACTATTACCCAAGGGGGAATTTATTCTGTAGCTGTAACCGCTGATAACGGATGCACTACCTCCGATACCGTCAGCATCAGCTTACATAAACCTGCACACTTCGACAGGATAATTGTGGAAGATAATGGAAATAATACCTTTAGTTTCCGTGTTGTCGGAGCAAAAAATGTACTACACTATTCCTGGGATTTTGGCGATAGTTCTCCGGCTCAGGATGAACCGGTAGTGAGCCACAAATATACCAATCCGGGTAACTATAAAGTAGAATTGACTGTAAATGGCGAGGGTGATTGCCCGTCCTATAGCGACAAGGTGAGCCTGAATGTTAAAAGTGTTGGTATCGGGGGGGGATCTTCACCACAATTGCTCGTGAAGCTTTATCCTAATCCGAATACTGGTGTATTTTACCTCGATTACGACAAGAGCTACCAACAGCAGCACCTGTCTATTTACGATATCCACGGACGTTCAGTCTACAAAGAGCTGTTGAATGGATCGGGTCATCAAAGGGTCGATATTGCAGGACTACCGGCAGGAGCTTATTGTTTAATGATAGGGGAGCATGTGGGAGAGACTACGGTCAAATTTATCATTCAAAAATAATATCAGATTATTACCATCATTGCAGCTTTAAGGTTTGTCTTTTCGCTATAGTCTGACAACGATATAATAAATGCAGATATGTCATTCTTAGCAAAACGTATCTGCTACGCAAGTTGAAAACAATAAAACCGGACGGATAATCGGCCGGTTTTATTGTTTTCAACTTGCTGGTGTTTAGCGCAACCTACACTACGTTATGGCACACGGCGCGGTATTGTGCCTCAATGTGACCGGCAGATTCCAGGAACATTTCGCGTTCCATCGTTGTCACTGCCGGTACCTGGTAACCGGCAATAAGGCCTTCCCGGATCACTACTGGTAAGCCGATCGCAAGATGCTCTATGCCCCACAGTGGCTTTTCCAGGAAATAACTGGCCGATACCACACCGTTCGACTTACTAACAAAAGCATGCGTCAGGGTTTCTATTTCCGATAAGGGGCCAAATAATGGAATAGCGTATTGGCTCATAATAAGCGCCGTATGCTCAAATGCCATCGCTTTTACTTTTTTATAGGTCCAATCCTCATAAACGTTTTGCCCCGATACATGACTTAACATGGGCACAACCGAACTGCCGTGCTCCCCGATACAGGAAATATAGGGCAATTTGGTTCCGGACAGCTTTTGAAAAGCACGCGCCAATCTTTTTTCGTCAAGTGCCAGTCCAAACCCAATAACCGGTAGCAACCCAAAACAACGGTTGATATAGGTTGTTAATATATCTACCGGGTTGCTGATTACGATGATATTACCCAGGCAGGAAAAGTCTATTTTCTGACCCATTTCCTTCAGAATGGCTATATTGCTTTCGGCTTCTATCAACCTGTCATTGACACCAATGTCGGGTCGCCACTGGAGCGTGGAAAAACAAAGCAAGGTCAGGTCTATATTGCCCTTTACCTGTTCCAGGGGCATAGGGCTGATCTTAGCGGCAGGGTAAGCATCCTGGAGGTCCTGGCAAAGTCCTGTTGTCGCGTACAGGTTTCGGCTTACTACAACCAGTTCCGTTACGGCTTTGTTCTTTAACAGGCTATAAGCCATGTAAGCGCCTATCTTACCGGCGCCGGCAATGAGTACCTTCATTATGGGGTAAATTATTTAAAATCAATTGCCAGGGCCAATCAGGATTTAGCAGGTATTTGCCGGTGGCAAACAGCCGCATCAGGTTCCTGCCTGCTGAAAGTACTGCGCTAGCTGCAGCATAGCGGCTGAGCGATGGCTGATTGTATTTTTGACGGCAATAGGCAATTCCGCAAATGTTAAATCCTGCCCCTCAGGCAGAAACAGGGGATCATAACCAAATCCACCCGTACCCCGGGGCTGTTGCAATAGTGTTCCTGTGCAACGACCTTCAAAATAGCGTTCGGTACCTCGCCTTATCAGGCATATCGTTGCCTGGTAATAGGCCATAGGCCTGTCGAGGTCGCGAATCTTATCCATTAGCTTATGATTATTATCTGCATCAGTCGCTTTTTCGCCAGCATACCGGGCGCTGAATACACCGGGTTCTCCGCCTAATGCCGGCACTACCAAGCCACTGTCTTCGGCAAAACAATCCCGTCCTGTCTTCCTGTAAATATAACTGGCCTTAGCCCAGGCATTTTCCCGGAAGGTATTGAAGGGTTCCGGAATATCTTCTTCAATTCCGGCCTCCCGGAGGGAGATGAGTTCTATGCCGGGAAGAGACAAAGCCTGTATTTCAGCAAGCTTACCGGCATTATTGGATGCAAAAATTAGTATATCAGGCATTGTCAGTGGAATGAAAAGCGTTTTTTTAAGTCAAAAAGGAAAGGTGAAAAAAACGGGAGTTTTAGTATAGGTAATGTATAATAAGCCTGCTAAGCAATTATATAGTGAGAAGCATTTGAATAATAGGCAGCAGTATTGCGTAGCCAATGTTATGTATTCCATGATGTTCAGGTCAACGCCCTTATTAATACTATAGTAAGAAAAGGTCAGGGCAGAAAATGCGGTTTGAGCGCGTTTTGCCAAAGGGCATTTTTCAATTCCTTGCTTTGCATTAAGACCGCTATGGCTGCGGTTTTGATCCAGGTTCGTTCATCAAAGTGAACTCCTTTATTCTCTGCAAATAGCACGGGTAAATCCAGGAGTTGTTCCGTCACGCCAAACAGAATTACTTCTTGTATGTTGGAATATGTACGAAGCTGTGTCCAGGATACCGGTAAATATATAGTACAGTATTGATCCGGGAGCAGCCGGCAAGCAGATAGGATTTTCGCTAATTGATCAGCTTCTTCCGGGCTGGGTGGCTGTTCACTAATAATAAGCGTTCGAATGGTCAGTAATTGCTCACTAATATTTTTTTGCTTATTATCGGTTAGCTTAATTATTTCGTTTTTAGAATATAATAAATTGAAACTGTTTGTTATTAACTTATTTAACATTATCATATTATTGTAATATTCGCTATTTTACCTTAAAGCCGGAAAAAATTTCGTTCCTTTGCTGCGCAAATATAAGTAATGTGAACATGAGCTAGTGGCGTATTACCTAATTTGAAAGTAAAACAAAATTTTATGAGTGTATCTATGCTGAACATCAACATCCGTAAAGCGGAGCATAGCAGAATTCGTCCACTTAAAAAGGATGAACTGGTATTTGGAAAGGAGTATGCAGATCATATGTTGGTTTGTGATTATAAAAACGGAGAGTGGCAGACGCCGGAAATTGTCCCGTTTGAAGCTTTTAAAATGAGCCCGGCCACTTCTTTTATGCATTATGGACAAGCTATTTTCGAAGGTGTTAAAGCCTATCGTCAGCCTGATGGTAGCGTAGCTATATTTCGTCCTCATGATAACTGGAAGCGTATGAACGTATCTGCCTACCGTATGGGGATGCCCGAAATTCCGGAGGAAATCTTTATGGAAGGATTGCGTCAGTTGTTATTGATAGACGAAGCCTGGGTGCCTGGAGAAGACGAAACATCCTTATACATCCGTCCTTTCATGCTGGGTATGGACGAATTTATTGGTGTACGCGCCTCCGAGACCTATCGGTTTGCTATTATTACCAGTCCTGCAGGTGCCTATTACAATAAACCTGTGCGCATTTATGTACAGGATAAATATGTACGTGCTGCCAAAGGTGGTATTGGTTTTACTAAAGCCGCCGGTAACTACGGTGCCAGTATGCTGCCTGCTACAGAAGTACGTAACATGGGATATGACCAAAACTTATGGACCGACGCTGTTGAAAACAAATACGTACAGGAAATCGGTACTATGAATGTTTTCTTTATAGTAGATGGCGTTGCGTTGACGCCTGACCTGGAAAGCGGTACTATTCTGGCCGGCGTAACCAGGGCTAGTGTAATTACCCTGTTACAGGAAAATGGTGTAACCGTAGAAGAGCGTCCGATCTCAATAGACGAACTGGAAAAAGCACAAAAAGAGGGTCGCCTGCAAGAAGCTTTTGGCACCGGCACTGCTGCTTCTATGTCGTTTATTGCTAATCTGACCTATAAAGGGGAGCAATTAGATCTTCCCGAGGTAAGCAACTGGACTATAGCGCCTAAGATCAAAAAACAACTGGACGATATCCGTTACGGACGTGTTGCCGACACGCACGAATGGCGTTTTAAAATTTAATAAAAGCATTTTGTTTAGGAGAGCAGAGCGGTTATAAAATGCCGCTCTGTTTTTTTATGCGTGGCAATAATGGTCAAACAGCACAGTGCAATACACCATATTATATTGTTAGTTCCGGTAGCTATAAACTTGAAAAAAAAAGGAAAATGCGCTAATTTTAAAGCGAAAACTGCTTTCCTTATCTGAAACCATTAATTTATGAACATCCGCGTTGCTATAACAGACGATCATCCTATGATCCTCCAAGGATTGCAAACGGTCCTGGCACGTTATGATCATATCTCGGTAACGGCTACCTACCAGACGGCGGGAGAGTTGCTGGATGGTTTGGCTATACAACAGCCGGATGTCCTGCTGTTAGACCTGCATTTACCCGATAAAACCGGGGATGAAATGGTCCCTTCTATTAAACAACAATACCCTGACATCAGGATATTGATTCTTACCAATTTCGACAGCGTATTGTATGCATCCAAAATGCTATACCAGGGTGTGCAGGGCTACCTGCTGAAAACGTCGTCAGAAGAGGTAATGGTAGCCGCCATTGAAAAGGTTTTCGAAGGCGGCCAATTTGTAGAGCAAGGTCTTTTAGACAAAATAGAACTGGACCCCATGCGCTCCAATAAATTGTATACAGCCTCCACCAGCCTGACTACCCGCGAAAAAGAAGTACTCCAACTTATTGTTAATGGACAAACGGACCGTGAAATCTCCAACGCACTTTTCCTCGGATTACATACAATCAAACATTACCGTATGAGCATCCTGCTGAAACTGGATGTAAAAAATACCGCTGCTCTCGTTAATAAAGCGCTTAAAATGGGCTTGGCAGAGTAGTGTTATGGCAAAAGGAAAAAGGTAAAACCAGAAAGCGACAACAGGTTGATGAGCAATTAGGGCCTGCTATTAAACTCAATTGGGTGTATCAGCAAATGTAGTTAGGGGCTGCTCAGAAACCCCTAAAGTATTGCTATCCTTATAATTATCTTTAATAA
>JBEBWN010000180.1:0-7756 GCA_040392235.1 Taibaiella helva
CGTCCGGCAGCATTTATTCGCGGCGCAACAATAAAAACCAGGTCTGATATAGTAAAGGAGCGTTGCATACCGGAAATCTCTCTTATCGTTTGCAAGGCCCGGCAAGGGTTTTCATTAGCTCTTAGCAGACCGTAATAGGCCAGTGCCCGATTCTCGCTGTCAACAGGCACAATATCAGCTGCAATACTTGTGGCAACCAGGTCCAGGTACTGTTCGGCTGCTTCCAGGGGAAACGAGGCTCTATGGCACAACGCAGTGATTAACTTGTAGCCTATACCGCAACCGCTTAACTCTTTAAAGGGATAAGTACAATCTTTTTGTTTAGGATTCAAAATAACAAGTGCATCCGGCAGGTGTTCCTCATCCGGCATATGATGGTCGCAAACAATAACATCCATACCCCTGGCACGGGCATAAGCAATTTTTTCAACAGATTTAATGCCGCAATCGAGGGTAATCATTAAAGTCACTCCTTCCTCCAGGGCTGTGTCTATACCTGTTTGAGATATGCCATAGCCTTCCCTGTACCTGTGTGGTACGTAGTAGGACAATGCGGCAGAGGGATAATTTCTGCTTAAAAACGAGTAAACAATTGCTACGGCGGTAGTGCCATCAACGTCATAATCACCATAGATCATTATTCGTTCCCCTGCATGGATAGCACGTTCTATGCGTGCAACCGCCTTGTCCATTCCCTTCATTAAAAAGGGATCGAAAAGAATATCGAGAGATGGACGGAAAAAAGACTTTGCCTGCTCATATCCGGAGATACCACGCAATGCCAGCAGGCGGCAGATTACCGGATGCACTTTCAAAGCCTCTTCCAACTGACGGACATCAGCATCGGGAGCAATTTTCAATTTCCATATTTTCTGTAAGGGCATGCAATTTTGTTATTCAGTGTGAATCGAGGGATGTGTAAAAAAGTAAGCCTAAGGCTTTAATAACAGTTGACGGCTTGGATATACCGGGGTGAGCGATTGTATAAAGTCGGGACGGCGAGTATATTTTGTCGCTTTAACCACTCGCATTTGACAATGATAGGCATTGCATTTTGTGGTTTTGCCTTTTTATTGCTATTTAACGCTAGCCTCCTCCTTGCATTACGCCATCAATAGGCGCCTGTCCATCTTTAAGGCGCAATATCGGAATAGCGTCTTTAACAAATACAAAACGACCATTCTCCCATCGTAAACCATCTGTTTGTCCCGTAGGAGCATAAGTTCCTTTCCGATTGGGGTCATTAATATCCGAGGCCAGACGGTTAAACAGAATCATTTTTTTCTCGTTGTCGTAATTAAGGAATACCTGTGCATTTTTTTTATACTCAAGAATAAAACGGCTCAGTGTACGCGCTGGACCGCTCTCGTTTTCAGCGGGGAGCATAAAAACCGGTGCACCAAAAACCGGCCCGTTTTCCGTGAACGATAGGACATCCAATAATTTTCTGTTACTTGTTATTCCATCGCTATTCAAACCAAAGAGCAGGTACATTTGCCGCCCGTCAATAACCTGGGATTGCATCCTGTAATATTCGCAGCCATACCATTGTCCGTCTTTCAGTATTGCCGTTTCGCCTTTGGCTTCCAGATTAGAGGAGAAGTCTTTAAGCGGGTAGTAGGCGCCTTCGGGCCCTGCCATCTGCACAACCCCGTAATAACGCCGTAACGTTGTTGTGGGAGCTATCATCCAGTTAAATATCCGGAAGCTATTATCTTCCGGGCGGAGAATATGTATTTTTTCTGATAGTTTCGTAAAAGGATACCCATAGGAAGCCGGCGTTTCTAAGGCCACACGCAATTGCGCCACAAAACGTACGCAATATTCGATCCGTTCGTCCGGTATGGTATTTTGCAACATTGAATCAGCAAGGGATACTAAAGTGTCTTCTATTTGCGATAGCTGATTTGTATCCTCGTCAGTCAACCGTGGCTTTTGCGCAAAGGACGTAAACTGAAAAAAAAGAACTGGCAGTAAAGCAAGCGAAATACAAATTTTCTTAACCATTAACAAAACAACATTTTATCATTTGGAACGATGGGTAAAGTTAGCATAAATATATTTACCTTTGCCTGCCATACCGGCACACACCCGTTTTGGCCATTGCCTGGCATTATAGCCTTATTTGTACATGTTTCCTACGAAAGCCGCCAGCAAATATTTCACACAGCATCTTTTAGACTGGCATTACAACGACAATAACAGGACACTACCCTGGAAAAAAGAAAAAGATCCTTATAAGATATGGCTCTCAGAGATTATCCTGCAACAAACGCGGGCAGAGCAAGGTATGCCTTATTATTTAAGGTTTGTTGAGCAATATCCCGACGTCCATGCTTTGGCTGATGCACCCGAAGACGAGGTATTCCGGCTATGGCAGGGCCTGGGGTATTACAATCGCTGCCGCAATCTTATTGCCACTGCCCGTGAGATCAGCAAGCAAAATAAAGGTCGGTTTCCCAATACTTTTAACGGGATCATAGCTTTAAAAGGGATCGGTGCATATACAGCCGCCGCGATAGCATCGTTTGCCTTTAACCTGCCTTATGCCGTAGTGGATGGAAATGTATACCGGGTTTTAGCACGGTATTTCGGCCTGCAGCTGCCCATCGATTCAAAAGAAGGGAAAGCTTTTTTCCAGGAATTGGCTAATAATTTATTGAATGAAAGCCAGCCGGCGGTATACAATCAGGCTATTATGGACTTCGGAGCGCTTATATGTAAGCCTAAAGCGCCGGCCTGCCTGGAGTGCCCCTTTAAAAGTCGTTGTGTAGCTTATAAGCAGCAAATGATCGAACTATTACCGGTTAAAGAGAAGAAAATGACCGTCCGTGAGCGGCATTTTACCTATTTGATATTGCATATAGGGGAGCAGTTGTATATCCGGCAGCGTCAAAAAAAAGATATCTGGCAACATCTTTACGAATATTATCTTATTGAATCCCCGGGAGATTTTACCGAAAGCCATGAATGGCAATCTATAGCTCCTTATGTACTTAAAGCGAAAGGGCCCGTTTTTTCAAAACGCCAGCGTTTAACCCACCAGATGATCATCAGCAATTTCCATATTGTCACCTTAAGCGCCCGGCCTCCCTTGTTACAGGATGGTATCTGGATAAAGAAAGATTTTTTAAAAAATTATGCATTTCCTTTAACAATCCTTTCTTTTTCTGATATAAAGGATTATTTTTAGATTCTGGTGTCGATTTAAAAGACGATTTATAACAGAAAAAATAATGCTCATGAAAGGTGTTAACAGAGTAACCCTGGTGGGTAATCTGGGCCGAGATCCAGATTTTCACTATGTAGATGGAGAAATTCCGGTTGCCCGGTTTTCTGTAGCGACTACAGAGACCCGCAAAGAAAAAAATGGCAATGTTATCTCTGAAACGGAGTGGCATACGGTAGTACTGTGGCGCGGCCTGGCAGAGCTAGCCAGCAAATACCTGCAAAAGGGCAGCCTGGTGTACATCGAAGGACGGCTCCGGACACGTATCAAAGAAGACGGCGATAAGATTCGACGGTTTCATACAGAAGTAGTGGCAGAAAACATGGTTATGCTCGGCAAAAAGAAGGAATCAAACCCCGCCGAAGAAATACCACAATTTCCAGCAGAGAAAGACCAGGACAGTACGAATGACAAAATACCTTTACCGTTTTGAGGCTAACTTTACCATATTGATTCGACAATCTTATATTTGCTGCTCATTATTCATTGAAGACTACAATCCCGGCCCAAAATGTATAAGCACCTTTCAGCAGTTATGTTAGATGCTGCTCCTGTTATGTTACCGGCAACCCATGTTACCGTTTTTGTAACCGTAATACTTGCGCTGCTCTTCCTGGCAGCCATCGCCGCAGGGGCAGAAGTTGCTTTTTTCACATTGACCGTAAAAGACATCAACTACCTGAAAACCAAGGAGCAACCCGGGTCCCGCCAGGCCATACAGCTATTGGAAAACCCCGAAGTGCTGCTCACAACGCTCCGTGCATCCAAATATTCTTTGGCAGTAGCTTTAATTGTGGCCGCCAACTATATGACGCATATTTTCCTGCCCCCCATGGAAAATCTTTTTCTATCCTTCATTATTAATCTAACAGGAATTACCTTTCTATTGCTCCTTTTCGGTGAGATTCTCCCTAAAGTATACGCTCGCCAAAATAATGTAAGACTTGCCCTGTTTTCAGCTCCTATAGTGAAGGTGATGTTCAGCATTTTTAAGCCGGCTGCGAATATTCTGACCGACTCACACGAGTACAGCGACAAGAAGAAAGCCCGCCGGAAACTGCTGGAAATGAACAGCAAGGAATTTGAGGAAACAGTAGAAATGAGTATGGGCCATACCGCTACCAAAGAAGAAGTAGATATTTTCAGGGGCATTATGAAGTTTGGCAGCATAACAGTAAAACAAATTATGCATCCCCGCCTTGATATCAGCGCCATCCGGGAAAGCTGGACCTTCCCCAAGGTACGGGACAAAATACTGGCTGGTGGATACTCCAGGATGCCTGTGTACCGGACCAATATAGATGAAATTGTAGGTATGATCTATACAAAGGACTTCCTGCCCTATTCCGAAATCGAAGATTTTGACTGGCACTCCTTAATAAGGCCGGCATATTTTGTTCATCAGCAAAAGCTGATCGAGGATCTGCTCCATGAATTTCAACAAAAAAGGAACCATTTTGCTATCGTCGTAGACGAGTTCGGCGGTACCTCGGGTATTGTAACACTCGAAGATATTATGGAAGAGATTATTGGCGATATCCGGGATGAATTTGATGAGGATGAAATGAACTACCGCAAAATAGATGAAGAAAACTATATTTTTGAAGGTAAAATGCTCATTAATGACATGTGCCGGGTTATGGGCTTACCCTATGATACTTTTGACGAAGTAAGAGGGGAAAGCGATTCGCTGGCCGGTCTTGTTCTGGAAATATCCGGAAAATTCCCCACGGTAAACGAAAGAATAAGCTATAACAATTTTGACTTTACGATCCTCTCTATTGAAAAACTGCGAATAGGAAGGGTTAAAGTTGAGAAAGTATAATGGTATCAAGTTAAAAGAAAAAAGGCAAAACCCAAAAGCCTCCGGGTCCTGTATTGTTACGCAATCAACCAGTTGTCACTTTTTAGTTTTGTCTTTTCACCTTTGGCTTAACACTAGCTGGATGTTAACGCCGGTCTTTCGCTATAACTTATAAGATAACAAAAGCGTAGCAACAACTTTATCAATAGGCAAGCTGAGGGTATTCTTTAACATTTTGTCGAAAGACCGAAAATAAAATGTCTCTCCCCCTTTACTGTAAGGCAGTGTAAGTGCTTCCAATGGCTTTACGGCATAATAGATACTAATTACCTGGGAGTCGTCGAAAGCTGAAGGTTGGAAGAAGTCGGTCGTATAAATATGCTTTCCTACCTGTATGGCGATATTCATTTCTTCTTTCCACTCTCTGATCAGGCTATCTCTGGTCCCTTCCCCCCATTCCAAGCCTCCCCCGGGAAATTTAGTGATCTTCTGGCCGCTTACATATTGATCATTCAGCAACACCTGTCCGTCCTCCAGCCATATGCCATAAACCCGTATATTAAATCTACCCATACTAATTACATTAAAAGACACTGTTATATCAAAAATACATTGTCATCGGTTTTGTATGTCCATACAGACAGAATTCTCCCCCTCGGGGAATATTACTTCTACCATTTTTCCGGAATATCTTTCCGGAATACAAAAAGGCTGCCCATAATCAGGCAGCCTTTTTGTATTACATTCTTATCAATATTTTATCCTTTACGTTTGCGCTTGCTGAAATTGTTTCCTCCGGGATCGGTATTGAAACCCTGGCTCCCCAAACGATCCATAACACAACGGAAACCAACTTTAGCGCTGGCGTGGTTAGCCTGCATAAAACGGCGCGTACCTGGCGACAGCCAATAGGCGCGATCATCCCACGAAGCGCCCTTGATTACCCGGCTATCATCATTAACCAAAGAAGTGCGTCCGTAGTCGTAAGTAAAGCCTGAAGTCGTATCGCCATCTTTGAGTCCGCGCGTATCGGCCGCTGTATAATCGCGTTGGTACTGTCCTCTCAAATCGTTAGAATCAACCAATACTTTAGTCAGGTTACCTAAACTATCTTTTTCAGACAAGGTACCATCTGCTTCGTAAACGTTTTTATAGAAAACATTACCACGATAGGGATTAACACCATTAACATCCCGATGCGATGTTGCACGGTATACGTCGAGGGTCCACTCGCTGACATTACCCGCCATATTGTACAATCCGAAAGCATTAGCGCCATAAGAATATACGGGGGCAGTATAAGTTGCATTATCATTCAAACCACCGGCAACACCCATCGCGTCGCCACCACCACGTTTGTAATTGGCCATGTACTCACCACGGAAAGAACCACGTTTTTGATAGCGCGTACTACGCACATCGCCCCATGGATATACCTTACGATCTGTAACGGCCTCTTCGCCGCGACGACGCTTGGTGCGGGGTTCCGGATTATTTTCAATCAGGCCTAAAGCTGCGTATTCCCACTCTGCTTCAGTAGGCAGGCGGTAATTAGGCAGCAGGTAACCGTCGGAAAGCCCTGTATTACGCCTTCCTGCGCCATTAGGATCCAAATCTCTTTTCTGCCCTTTGCCCGGAGTGCCCAGGTATTGGCCCGCTACATAAGTTTCGGTGTTGAACACGTCCTCATTTACCTGGTTCACATTCTTTTTCAGCATACCGTTCTTGATCAGCAGCATTTCATTAACCCGGTCGCTACGCCATTTACAATATGCATTAGCCTGATACCAGTTTACCCCAACTACAGGGTAATTATTATAGGCAGCATGACGGAAATAGTAAGTAACGTTAGGCTCGTTATAAGAAAGACCTTCCCTCCAAACCGTACTATCAGGTATAGCCTTTAGAATAGTTTCGGGGTAATCGGCGCCATATGCACGCTGTAACCAATAAATATATTCGCGGTAGTGAAGATTAGAAACCTCTGTTTCGTCCATATAAAAGGATGAAACGGTAACATTCCGGGGAATATTATTCCGCTCGTAATTCAGGTCTTCTTCTGTCTGCCCCATTGTAAACCTGCCCCCTTCAATGGGTACCAAGCCAGGTCCGGTTTGCTGACCGGGGTAATTCGCCACATCAAACCCACCTAAACGCGGATCATTGTAGTTCCACCCGGTTTTATCCGAAACACCTTTGGTTTTAGATGAGCAGGCCGAAAAAATGGTTGCCGTTCCCACACATACCATCCCCAGACCTAATAGTGTTCTCTTCATAATAAAAAAACAGTGTGTTTTGCTGTAAAAAACAAATGCAGCGATTGTATACTGCGGTAATAATGCTAAATCTACAAAATGAGTTACAATGATAGAATATTCTTTTTGAAAAGCAAAGCCATTTCTTTTTTTTTTTTAAACAGGAAGGGGAAAGTGCCTTGCCAGCACCTTCCCCCCAGCATGTAAATCATACACATTAAATATAATCTCTATTGCGTTTTATCGCCTGCCTCCGCGCTCTGCTTGGGGCGCCCGGGAGTTACCGGAATTGCGCGGTTCAGCGACCGGCCGCGACTGCTGTTGCTGGCTACGTTGCTGTTCCACTTGTCGACGCTGTTGCTGCATCTGCAAATTACGTTGTTGTTGCTCGGCCTGACGCTGTTGCACCTGCGCATTACGTTGTTGCTCGGCCTGGCGTTGCTGGATTTGTAAATTACGTTGCTGCTG